>JBBKXU010000024.1:0-6827 GCA_037969645.1 Ferruginibacter sp.
GCCGTAGGCTGCATACCCCCCGGCATTGGTATTTTTAATATTGCTGATATTATTTTTACGGATAGCTATACCACCTGAAGCTGATACCGGTACGGCAATACCATATACAGCCCCAGTACCTGCTGATGTAATGCCGCTGATGGTATTACTCAAAATAATGGTATTTGAAGCAGCGAGTATTGGTGCAACATATATTCCATAGGTTATGGGAGTACCTGCACCGGAAAAGCTGATACCCGATATATTATTGCCCGAAACTGTAGTATTCCTGACGCCGTTACCTATGCTTATGCCGTACCTTGGCGTGGCCGCTGCTGCTTCAAAATTGCCAATATTATTATTGCTTACGACGGCACCATCGGTACCCTGTATATTAACGCCAACAGAGCCAATTTGGTTTGCCGCCGTGGAGTTAAGATCGTTACCTGTAACTAAAACAGAACCATTGCCCGATGACGGTAGAGCAACGCATAACACACCCGCAATGCCTCGCCGTACATTGTTGTTTTGAATGGTAATATTATTGAAATAGCCGGGATTACCTCCTACGGCACCATCGGATACAATGACCGATGCAGCTGTACTGGCACCATTAATTAAGATGGTATTTTTTAAAGTAACATTTTCAACGGGCACTGTACCAGTAGACGCAATAAAAACAACGAAAGGGCCGGTAACATTTGTATTGGCGATGGTAAGATTACGGCTGGTTGTTCCGTTATTTGATCCATCAATAATTACATTACTGCTGAAAATACGAAGCAGCGGATTATTGGCTGCACTGCCCGTTAATACAGCATTAACGCCACTTGCAGGTTTGATGGTTAAAGTAAAAGTGCCGGCATTGCAACCTGTGTTTTGAATTTGATTTAAAGCAACAAAATTGTTTTCTGATATAGAAGGATCAAGAATTTCTACAGTTGTATTCTGCGATATACCTACATTGTTTATTACGCTGAAAGCACCGCCCGAAGTGGTCAGGGTATTAAAATCTCCAAAAAAACCAACCTCAATCAACGGCCCCAGATCAGTAACAAAATTGTAACTGTTGGCTCCCGCTATTGGAAAAGCCGCACCCGTTAAAGCTACTGAAGACGGCGCAGCCGCAAAGCTGCCGCCGTTTATGCTTATATTGGGCGTAGCGGCCAGGTCCTGTGCCACTACAAAATACTCAACCGTTTGTCCGGCTGTAACACCAGCACCGCCAAAAAGTAAATTGTAATTAAAAGTAAAGCTGAATGGACTGGTGGAATTGCTTACTTCTGTATATTTCCAACCGGCTGTAGCACTGGTATTTCCATTCCATGCATTTAAATCACCGCCTCTCTTATAGTAAACCCTAGGCCTGGTGCCCGGAGTTGTATTTACGCCGTCAATATCTGTAATATCGGCGGTAAATGTGCGACCGGTTGCGCAACTCGATTTGATCAAGGGAGTATAGCTGATTACCGGACCAACAAGATCCAGCACACGGGCATCAATGTTATCTCTGCCGGTTTTACCGCTGTTTGCAAATAAATTTGCAGATAATAATGTTGCCCCAAGCAACATCAAATAAATTCTCTTCATGGTTCAGAAGGATATTTTGTGTTTTTCAACAGTATTTTTCAATACTGTACATATTGGTTTATAAATAAAAAAAAACCGGTTTTCCATATAGCCGTTATGCTATTTTCTTTTGCAGGCTACGAGTTCAGATTTACGAAGAGTACGGGAAAAATCGTCGCAAAATAGCCCTTAGTTTCAATAAATCCATCAAACCAAGCAATATTTATACCAACCATGCAAATACCGCTGTAAATCAATCCAATACAAAAAGCCCCAGACAGCAATAGCTGCCCGGGGCCTACTTTTATATTGTTAAAGCAATGTCTGCCTACTGCTTCACAAACCTTATAATTTTTGACTGGTCATCACCAATACTGCCTCGCAGCGTATAAGTACCTGTGCTGAGGTTACTTACATTAACCGGCAAACTGTTGAAACCTGCAATCACCGGAATGCGCTGACTGCTCACCAGGCGGCCCTGCATATCAAATATTTGAAGGTCCATTTTATCGGCCTTGGCAGCGGCAACATTCAGTTTAAACTGATCGCCTACTACCGGGTTAGGTGCAATACTTATTATTTCAAAACCTTTAACTGCATTCAACAACGCTACGGTTGTGCTGTAAGTGATCTTACCATCGGCATCCACAATTTTAAGGCGGTAGTAGTTCATGCCTTTCAGTGGATTGGCATCGTTATAATCAAACGGCTGCAGGCAACGGGCTGCATCGGCAGTAATGTTATAGATGCCGGTAAAATTACGGCTATCGGCGCTGCGTTCCAACGTCATAGTAGCTCTTGGTGTGCTGTTGCAGGTAACTTTCCAGTTAAGGAGGTGGTTGCTACCTTGTTTTTGACCAGTAAGGTAGTTAACGGTTATTGGCAATGGCGCATTATAATTGTTACTGTGTAAATAAAAACCGCTAAAGCCAGCTATATCAAAAGTTATAGCCCAATTGCTACCATTCCAAAAAACATTACCCAATGTGGGCAAAATTAAAACCCTAATGCCGGGATAATTACCAGGTGCTGTAGGGCTACCAAATCCTACACCATGAAACTGCGTTATTTTTACGTTTGCTCTGTTTGGATCTGTATTTGCACCACCTAATACGGTTGGTAATGGCGGCTGAACCGGGTTATTGGTATTGTACTGAGAAAATTCTAAGTCAGTAAAATATAAAGTAATAGTTGCCGACGTGGTTGTTTGATTACTGACTGCCGGTTCCAGGTCATAATGCCTTTGTACATAAGGCCAGCCGTTAAAATAGAGCTGCGTAGCATCACGGGTTACACATACATTTATTTTACCGGCAACAGGATCACCGCCCGAAGGCATTACTCTTGCAATTAAATTACAAGCGTTTGTGGAATAGGTAGTACCTAAAGCAGAAACTGTCTTATTCTGGCAAACAGCCACACCTACAACACCTGCCAAAGTACCACTGTAAGTAGCTGTAAATTCATCTGCACCCATATCCGGTGTGGTAATATCACGTATTTGATTATCAAAATCAGTTGTAATTCCGGCTATCGGTATTCCAAAGCCGTCAAGTGCACAATTGGTTGTTGCTACCAAATGCAAATCGGTTGCCGTGGTAAAGTTTGGTTGAACATTTAATGAATTTATATTACCACCAAAGCCAGCCTGCATAGCCGCCAGGTTGTTACGGTTAGCAGCACCCACATAACCTAGGTTGGTACCGCTACTATAGTAATCATTGTAATCCATATTGCTGAACACCGTATTCAGTGCGTTGCAGAGTACCGCATAACGGTCGGTTCCAACAGTAGCCGGAATAGAAAAGATATTATTCCGAACATCTATACTGGCAGGTGTAACCACTGTAGAACTGATGAATAATGCGGCGGGTATACCGCTTGCTAAGGTCTGGTTTGTAGCCATGTTCACAGAGTTGTAATACAGGTTATACCCTCCGCCATTAACGATAGCGATTCCATATCCATTGTCGGTGGTTAAATCATTCCATCCATATCCGGCAACATCTGAGATCATATTATTTTCAACCGTTGTAGCTGCAGTTGGAGATGCCGATGCAAGAGCGATACCTATTGCTGAATATCCACTTGTATTGGTATTTTTAATATTGCTGATTGAGTTCCTTCTAATTAAACAATTTGAACCCGAGCTGTAATTAATCCCAATAGTAGTTCCGGTACCCGCTGAAGTTAATCCGGTTATCGTATTGCGAAGGATACTGAAATTGGCATTGGTAATTCCGGCTGTAATATTTATTCCAATCGGGGCAAAAGCACCGGTGTTGGTGGTTCCCAGATTAGTTATGGTATTATCACTAACTGTTGTATTGCTGTTACCCGATGCAAGCCATATGCCGCGATCAATTTCCCCGGTAGTAGTTTCAAAATTACCAATGGTATTGTTTTGTATAACAGCACCGTCTACTCCCTGAACATAAATACCCACATACCGGATAGCATTAGCACCTGAAGTATTGAGGTTGTTATCGCTGATCAGCAGTCCTGTTCCGTTTCCGGCAAGCGGCACGGCATTGCAATACATCCCCATATAAGCCAGTTGGATACTGTTGTTTTGAACTGTTATATTGTTAAAATATCCAGGATTTCCTGCTATTGTTCCATCAGATATCACTAAAGCTGAACTGGTTAAAACACCATTTATTAAAATAGCATTCTTTACGGTGGTATTGGTGATGGGTGTGGTTAAGATTGAACCGATCAGCAAAACCTGTGGCGTGGTAACACTGGTATTATTGATGGTGAGGTTGCGGGAAGTTGTACCATTGTTTGAACCATCAATGATAACCCGGCTGGAGAAGATCTTCACCAATGCGCCTCCCGAGAATGCACCGGTAAGTGTAGTGGTAACCCCTGCCTGCGGCTTGATGGTAAGTGTGTATGGGCCCGTACAGGTGTACGCTATCTGATTTAGCGGATTAGCTCCGGTTTCGGTGATGGAAGCATCCACAAATTCGGCGGTCAGGTTACCGCTTAAACCCGAGGCATTAAGAGTGGCAAATAAGCCGCCCACGCCGGTTAATGTGGGATAGGTACCCGATGGGCCAACGGTAACGGTTCCGCTTAACCCGGTTGCAAGAATGCTGAACGAATTAATGGTTCCGGTTAATGGGAAAGCCGCTGCCGTTAACGCAACAGATGCAGGCGTTGCAGCAAAAGTACCGCTGTTGATACCCACGTTTGGCGTGCCAGCCAAATCCTGTGCAGTTACAAAATACTGAATCACATCGCCGCCAACCGGTACGCCGCCAAACAATAAAGTCCAATCTGTTGTAAAGCTGAATGGTGAACTGCTGTTACTGGCTTCAACATATTTCCACCCATCGGTTCCATTTGTATTACCAACATAAGTATTGGCATTGGTTGATTTTTTAAAGTACAACCTTGGCTTGGTACCAACAGTGGTATTTACACCACTGTTGTCGGTAATGGTTGCCGAAAGTGTAGCCGGATTTGCACAAAGCGTATTAGGTATAAGTGTATAAGAGATTGATGGAGGAACAAAATCGCCCACATTCTCATAAGCACCAATAGTTGGTGTAGTTACATTTCTGGTAACGGCCAAATAATCAATAGTTATACCTGCAATGGGTGTAGCCGCCGACTGCAATGGAGAGCCGGTACTTGGAATCAGATTGTTTGGTGCGTTAAAGATTGGATCAGCAACCAAAGAATTTACATTTTGGCCAAAACCTGTTTGAATGTCAGCCAATGTAATTCTGTCCGACCCTAAAAATCCGGTAACTCCTTGTGCGCCCGAAGCAAAATAATCGTTATAATTTATAGTTGTATAGGCAGTGTTGGCAGCTACAGAATAGATTGAATACGACTTTGAAGCCGTACCTCCAGCATTAATATTTACAGTTGAGTTCTGGAAAGCATTATTTCTACAATCTACACTTGTAACTGCAGAACCTATATAAAAAGCATAAGTATTTGAAGAAATAGACCTATCAGCATTACCTGATAAATAAACACTGTTGAAATATAAATTAACACCACCTGTAACTGTAGTAAATGTTGTGCTTGCACCAATTGAACCAAGAAATATTCCTGCATGTCCATAACCAATAGTAGACGATGGCCATGCTGTTAAAACATTATAAATCACATTGTTTCTTATCGTTATAGCACTACTTGTTTGTGCCGTTCCAACAACAATACCTCTTGCGATTGAACTCAGTGCACTATTTGTACTTTTTACTTTACTGATTAAATTACGGGACACAATCGTATTGTTTGCACCGGTTTCCAATGATATTCCTGCAATACCAACAGATGCAGTTGTTTCAACATTAACGGTGTTCCTACTAACCAAAGAATTTAAGGTTTGTCCAATTCTGATGGCAATAACGTTAGCCAATGTCCCATTATAATCTATACTGTTTTCCAGTATATTTAAATTGTCATCTCCACCAGCGCTAACTGCAGCTGTACCAATAGCATAGATACCAACCGCACAATTTGTAAAATTGTTATTTTGAATAGTGATATTATCATTATCAGCACCTGCAGTTCCTGGTGTATTTCCACCAACAGAAATTCCATAACCGATAGTAGTCTGAACTCCGGTATTGATATTACAGTTCTTAACAGTGTTATCCGTTGCACCTAATCCTGTTCCCAAACTAACTAACGAAACAGCTGTTGGTGCAGTTGTAGCAGTGTTGGTTATTGTAAGACTTCTGTCTGTTCCACCACTATTACTACCATCTATGATAACATTTTTAGCGCCGTTTATTTTTATCAATGCTCCGCTTGTTACACTGCCGCTTAGTACCGCCGTAACCCCGGTGGCTGGTTTAATAGTTAGGGTATAAAAAGAGGCACAACCGTAGCTTATTTGATTCAGGGCGTTAGCTCCGGTTTCGGCAACAGATGCGTCGATGATTTCAGCAGTCATATTACTCGTTAAACCACCTGCATTAATTGCAGCAAATAAACCACCCGGTCCTGTCAAAGTAGGATAGGTTCCGGCAGCACCAATGGTAACCGTTCCGCCTATTCCACCTGATGATATGGTATAGTTATTAATCGTACCAGTCAAAGGAAATGCAGCTGCTGTAAGTGCCACTGATACCGGAGTTACAGCATAAATTCCGCTGTTGATGCCAATATTTATTGGACTGGCCAAATCCTGAGCGGTTACAAAATACTGGATATTATCGCCCCCGGCAATAACCGATGTCAACAAGGCATAGTTGGTTGTAAAACTGAATGGCGAACTGGCGTTTGTAGCTTCTACAAATTTCCAACCATTA
>JBBKXU010000025.1:0-8035 GCA_037969645.1 Ferruginibacter sp.
AAGGTAAATAAATTGTTTTTACAAAGACAAAGTAGCACAATTTTAATCTAACCCCGCAGGTATTTCTACCTATTTTTTCAGGTACTTATTCTTCTCAAAATCAGTAGTGATACTGTCGCCTGGCTTGCCGGCATTTTGCAGCTTTGTACTGTGTTGCCGAAGCGTGGTAAGTGCTTATTAATCCTTATCAAAAGAACAGCGGCAAGTGAAAACTTCCAATGTACTAAAGCAACAGAATTTATTAACGCATAAAACCATTAATCATGAAAAAGATCAACATCGAATTAGTTATTGAGTACGCAGTAATTTTTGCCATGCTTGTTATACTGGCGGCGGTAAAGGTTTTTTGGGCCAATGATTAATATGGTGAACTATCAAAAATTTAAGAACAAACAACTTTTATAAACAAAACAATTATTAAAAACTAAAAAACAAAAATTATGAAAAAGATCTTATTAAGTTTCGTCGTGCTGTTGATGTTTAGCCTAAACGGATTTAGCCAAGATGATAACGAAAGAAAATTAGGGGTTAATGAATATCCACTACCTCCTATGGAAAGAACTTTAGCGCCTGGCAGCAGCAATGACTGTAAATGTGATAAAAACATTTTGCAGGATGGGGGTTTTGAAAATGTAACTGCTGCCGGAACCAAAAATAATATTACTGACGGTTCAAGGCCATGGTATAGAAACACTGCATCTCCTCAGTGGACAGCTGGCCCCGGACCTTGTAATAACGGAACTGTTTACATGTGGGGAAATAGAACTGTTGGGGAATCTATTGTACAAAATGGTCTCTCCATTGTAGCAGGAAAAACCTATAATATCAAAGTTACTGCAAGATTCATAAACCCAAGCTCGAGCTCTAGTGGGTTTGTTAGGTTGAGAATAGCAGCTTATAACGGCACCGGCACAACTGTTTACAATCCAACTCCGGTGATGGGTATAACTCCTAATATTTCAAGTGCAAGCTATGTTACTCATACATTATCATGGACAGCTACTGGAAATTATAACAGTATTCAGCTTCATCCGGAAAATGATTTTGCCCAAAATAACGGGGCGTATGTATCCTGGATTCAGCTTGATAATATATGTATAGAAGAAGTTTGTAAAATTCCAAATGACAGGTGTAATCCCAAATTCACGGCTTCGCCTTTCACCGTTAATTCTCAATGTAACGTTGTTATAAACGTTAATCCAATGGTTACATCCGGGGCAACACATTATTGGGGTTTATTGGGTGCAAGCAGCCAAAACGACAATACGCCTATCCCGCTTTCTACGATTTTATCAGGTGGTAGTTTTGGTTTAACGGTATCAAGCACAGGCGTTGCCACCCCAATTGGAATGGGTACAGGCATCACAGCCAGTACATCAGGTTATGGATATCAATATTCAGGTGTTTCTTTTGGCGAGTGTTTTAAAATTACACATTATATCAAATGCTGTGATACATGGTACAGCCAAACAAATACCTATTGTACAAAGCTATGCTTTGATGTAAGGGAAGCTGGCCCAACACAAGTTTCTACAAGAGAAGCTGAAGATCTACAACGTGTTATAAAGAGGTTGGGGCTTAGGCAATAATAGAAAAGAGATAAGAGATGACAGCTTTTTTCAAGTTGTCATCTCTAATTAAAATGTAAAAGACACGAATATGAAACACGTAAAAACTAGTTTGAAGTTAATTCTGGCCAATTTTATTCTCTTGGCGGTTTCTATACCAATATTTGGCCAGAAGGATATCATTTACAAGAACGACAGCACACAGATACGCTGCCGGATTTTAAAGACTACAGCCGATAAATATGAATATGCTTTTGCCGATTCAGCACTAAAGGTTTTTAAAACTAAAATTCTAAGAACACTTGTTGACTCGGTTAGCTACAATTTTTACGACAGCAACCTGGTGCAAAATAAAATTTTTGGTAGAAAAGCAAAGCCTGTTGCAGAAGAAGTTATTGCGGTGCAAAAAAATTGGAAATTTATTCTCAGTGTTGGTTTAAACTTAGAGAGTATCATTGAGTTTAATAATCCATTTGGCAGCGATAAAAAAAGCCTGTCTGGTACCTGTGCCATTGATGTCGGAGTTAATTACAGTAAGGAAAGTAGCCGGTTTGCGATGACCAACGAGGCACATTATATTTTTGGGTTGCAGAAACCAGGGTTTAGCAGCACCGATTATTTACAAAAAGTAACCGACGATATTAATTTCCTGCAGGATTTGAGCCTGGCCATCGGCAAAACAAAAAAATGGAATTTTAATGTAATTACAAGGACGTCAACCTCTTTTTTTAATGTGTACAACGGCGAGTATTTTAAAGATTACGCCAGTCTGGGTAAAACCAAAGCTTTTTTAAGTCCGTACGATATTACCATTTCGCCGGGTATCAAATGGCAACCAAATCAATACCTGCGTATTTCCATATCGCCATACTCATTTAATCTGTATGGGGTAAAAAATCAGCAGGTGTCCGATAAAGGTATATTTATCAGCGATCTGGATGCATCTGGCAATTATAAAAAGCACCTGTTTAAACGCCTGGGTGCCGAAGTAAATTTTTGGTATGACAGGCAGATAAAAAAATGGCTGGATGTACAGTACCGCTTGAGTATATCATCTAACTACTTTGAGAAACTTGCCAAAAATGGTTTGATGGACGGGTTATTTATAACACGGGTTAAGTTGGTAAAAGATTTGTACCTCACACACAGGGCAACTTTAAAGGCCGATTTTTCAATGAATCCGTTTAAACCGTATTATAATCAGAGTATTTTGCTGAGTTATTCAAAAACATTTTAAACCAGATCGTATATACAATTAAATCATAAACATGAAACCTAAATTTATCATAAGTGGAGTGGCAATTCTTGGTTTGCTTATCACTGTTTTTGTATTCAGGAACCAGTTATTTACGTCAGAACGGGTTTTGCAACATTGCAGCCCTTGGAGATCGGTAAACGGCTACGACAACCTTTGTAAGGATTTAAATAAAGTCAGCAATTGCGCAATTCTTAATTGTAAAGGAACTGAAGTTCAAAAAACCAATTTTTTCCTGAGCGATCCAAATAACTCGGACTATTCATTTAGCAACAGCGAATCAATTCCTGTTGCTATTCAAAATCAAATTGTGTCCAGTGCGTTTAGTTGGGCCTATGCAAATGCACCCCAAAATTATTCCGTTGATTTTATAAAGTATACACCTGCTATTGCAACACCTATTGGCGTCACTTATGCTAAAATTGAAATCACAGTGACCTATAAAATATGTGAGAAAACACTATTGCCCGATTAACGGGCATATTGTTATCCATTTTTGTTTCAATATATTGAGTTAACATAAATGTTTTTTTGTGAAATTCGGAAGAATTTGATTCCGAAAAAGTCGAGATATTGTTTTTCTTATGCTTAAGTTGAACATGGGGCTGTGTATACAGCCCTTTTTTTGTATTCTCATTTTTTTACCCCTCCTCAATCAGCCCCACCGCATTTCCCCAGGGATCCAAAACCGTTGCCACTTTTATTCCTCCGCCAACTTCAGTAACATCTTCTAAAACAGTTGCTCCTTGAGCTACTAATTCTTTAACGCAGCCTTCGATACCATCAACCGCCCAGTGGGCAACGCTTTGGTTGCCGGCTGTTGTGGTTTCTTCCAGTGGGTGCAAACCCATTTCGCAACCATTAAAATCGAACCCAACATAAAAGGGTTCATCAAAATAGGGCTTTACGCCGGTGAGTTTGCTGTACCAATCCTTTGCTTTCTGCAAATCGGGTACGTTGTAGATGACGGTTCTTAATTTTTTAAACATGAGGTTAAGTTACACCAAGAGGCACGAAGGAACAAAGATTCACAAAGCCAACAAATAAAAATGGAGAATGATTGCCCATTCTCCATTTTTCAATTTCAATTCTTAATTTTTAATTATCTCGCCGCTCCCATCTTCGCTTCCATACTCAAGGTAGCGTGTGGTACTGCACGTAAACGGGCTTTGTCAATTAACTGACCTGTTACACGACAGATGCCGTAGGTTTTATTTTCAATTCGCATTACCGCTTTCTCTAAGTGATCAATGAAAGTGATCTGGCGACTGGCCATCTGGCTCAACTGCTCTCTTTCCATACTCATGCTGCCATCTTCCATAGTCATGTAGCGGGCATCATCATTATCGCCTCCCATTTCATCTTTTCGGGTAATTAATCCCTGTAAATAGCTCAATTCTTTCTTAGCAGAATCTAATTTACGGGCTATAATTTCTCTGAACTCAGTCAGGTCGCTATCGCTGTAACGAACTATTGGAGCCCCTAAATCATGTTTAGGTTGATCCAGTACTGATTTGGTAAACTCAGGCTGATATTTACGGGAAGTTTTAGTATTGATTTTTGGTAAAACAACGTTCTTGGCCGGAGCAATTTTAATGTCCTTGGCTTTTTGCGGCGATTTTACTCTTTCCTTAACCGCGGCAACTTTCACCGCTGCTTTTTTAACTTTGGCCGGCTTTGCGGCCGGCTTTTTTACTTCAATAGTCTTTTTCATAGGCTTAATAACCGCTTTTTTGGCAGCAGCTTTAACAGCTGGTTTTGCCGCCTTTTTTATCACAATTGCCTTTTTAGGGGCTTTTTTTACCACTTTTACGACTTTTGCAGCCTTTTTTACTACTTTCTTAGCCACAGGTTTAGCCGCTGGCTTTTTAGCTGCCGGCTTCTTGGCAACAGCTTTTTTAGCTACCGGCTTTTTAGCTGGAGCTGCTTTTTTAACAGGTTTTACTGTTTTTTTAGCTGCTGGTTTAGCGGCTTTCTTTTTTGTAGCCATACTATTATCCTTTTTTAAGTACGTTCACTTTTAAAATAGCTTCATTCACTTCTATTTCGGTACCCTCATTTAAGATGGGTAAAAACGTAAGCGAATCAGCAAGAATTTCGGCGCAAATATAATCTTTATATTGAATTATAGACGGTTGCAGGCTCTCATTTTCACTTATAGTTACATCTACCCGGTCTGTTAAGTTAAATCCGCTGTCTTTTCTGATGTTTTGAACCCGGTTTACGAACTCCCTGGCGTCGCCTTCTTTTTTCAAATCAGGAGTAATTGTTATATCCAAAGCTACTGTTAAAGAACCTTTTACGGCAACTTCATAGCCTGGTATCTCATCGGTAGATACTTCCATATCTTCCGCAGTAATAATTATTGGCTCGTCGCCAGTATTTTTATGGTTCGGATTAATAATATACTCGTTTTCAAGCACTTTATCGATGGTTGTATTATCAAATTCTGCAATAAGTTCAGCCGCTAATTTCATTTTGGGGCCTAGTTTTTTACCAAGGGTTTTAAAATTAGCCTTGGCTTTTTTCTTGATAAAATCGTTTTCGGCACCTAAAACATCAATTTCTTTAATATTGGTCTCAGCCTTAATAATATCCTCCACCTTTTTAATACGTGACGCCATTGTATTGTCCAGCGCCGGGATAAACACTTTTTGTAATGGTTGTCTTACCTTAAGATTCACTTTTTTGCGAAGCGATAATATTAAGGAAGAAATATCCTGTGCCAATTGCATCCGCTTTTCAAGGTCAATATCAATTACAGCTACTTCTACTTTAGGAAAATCGGTATGATGAACCGATTCGTTTGTAAAACGATTTGAAACCGAATTTAAATTATTGAATAACCACTCTGCAAAGAATGGAGCAACAGGCGCCATCAGTTTGCAGAGTGTTTCTAAACACTCATAAAGCGTTTGATAAGCACAAATCTTATCATGCTCATATTCGCCTTTCCAGAACCGGCGGCGGCAAAGCCTTACATACCAATTGCTGAGATGTGAGTCTACAAAATCTTCAATGGCCCGGCCAGCTTGTGTGGGCTCGTAAGCATCAAAATTCTCCTGTACATTTTTTATTAATGAGTTAAGGGAAGACAGAATCCACTGATCAATTTCGGGTCTTTCCTTAACCGGTATATAATTTTCTTTAAAACTGAATCCATCAACATTGGCATACAATGCAAAAAACTGGTAGGTATTATATAGCGTACCAAAGAATTTGCGTTGCACTTCTTTAATACCTTCCACATCAAATTTTAAACTATCCCACGGCGAAGCATTGGTGATAAGATACCAGCGTGTGGCATCGGCACCAAAACTGTCAATGGTTACAAAAGGGTCAACTACATTGCCGAGGCGCTTGCTCATTTTGTTGCCGCTCTTATCTAAAACCAAGCCATTGCTTACAACAGTTTTATACGCAAGTCCTTTTAACTCGCCTGTTGCAGGCGGATACAGGTTGTGCTCTTTTAATTTTTCTTCTACACTTTCTTTTAGCAATGCACCCAATGCATGAAGTGTATAAAACCAGCCACGGGTTTGATCAACGCCCTCAGCAATAAAATCGGCGGGATAACTTTTTGCAAATGTTTCTACATTTTCAAAAGGAAAATGCCATTGTGCATACGGCATGGCACCACTGTCGAACCAAACATCAATCAAATCTGGCACACGCTGCATAGGTTTGCCCGATGGACTTACCAGTGTAATTTCATCAACATAAGGTTTATGTAGATCAAGAATGCCTTCGTGTAAATAATGTTTATTGGTTTCGCCGCCCAAAACTTCTGCAGCTTTTTTTATTTCGCTGTTTAATTCAGCAACAGAGCCTATACATATTTCTTCACGGTTGCCATCAGCATCTTCTGCTGTTTTCCAGATAGGGAGTGGGGTTCCCCAAAATCGGCTACGGCTTAAATTCCAATCTACCATATTCTCTAACCAGTTGCCAAAGCGGCCGGTACCGGTGCTTGCGGGTTTCCAGTTGATGGTTTTATTCAGCTCGACCATTCTGTCTTTTACGGCAGTGGTTTTAATAAACCAGGCATCCAACGGGTAATAAATGATGGGTTTATCGGTACGCCAGCAATGCGGATAATTATGTTCGTATTTTTCTACCTTAAAAGCACGGTTTTCTTTCTTCAGTTTTACAGCGATGTCGATATTTACATCTACATAGTCCTTATCATCTTTATAATTCTTTACATAACGGTTGCTGAACTCACCAACGCCTTCTACAAATTTTCCCTGCTTATCAACCAGCGTAACAATGCCGAGGTTGTTTTTTTGACCAACTTTAAAATCATCCGCACCAAAAGCGGGTGCAGTATGTACAATGCCCGTACCATCTTCCGTGGTAACAAAATCGCCAAGAATAACTTTGAAGGGCTGTGCTCCGGGAGTTATTTCCTGTATTTTTTCTAAAGTATTTGCTTCTGATGGGAGAAGTTGTTCGTATGCTAATCCTTCTAAATCTTTGCCTTTAAATTCAGCAATAATTTTCCAAGGCAATAATTTTACTTCTGCTGAATAATTTTCAAAATCTCCATTTTCACCTTCAGCCTTAAAATATTTATTTACTAATGCTTTGGCAAGAATTACATTATTTGGAAAATGAGTATATGGGTTAAAAGTTTGAACCAAAACATAATCAATATTTGGCCCAACGGTTAATCCTAGGTTTGACGGGAGCGTCCATGGTGTTGTCGTCCATGCCATCAAAAATATGTCATTGCTCATTAAGTCATCAGCATTTAGCTTACTCCAAAATGACTTAATGACAAGTGACTCATGAACAGCCTTGAACATAGCAACGGCTGATGTATCTTTCACATCCTTATACGTCCCCGGCTGGTTCAATTCATGGCTTGATAAACCCGTTCCTGCCGCAGGCGAGTATGGTTGGATGCTCACACTTTCATACAAATAACCTTTCTTATACAATTCGCTCAGGCACCACCAAAGCGATTCCACATAATTATTTTCAAAAGTTACATAGGGGTTGTTCAAATCAACCCAATAACCCATTTTTTGGGTAATATCGTCCCACTTATCTTTAAAGCGCATCACCACTTCCCGGCATTTCTTATTATAATCTTCTACCGAAATTTTTGTGCCGATATCTTCTTTAGTAATACCTAATTCTTTCTCAACACCCAATTCAATTGGCAAGCCATGTGTATCCCATCCGCCCTTGCGTTTTACTTGAAAGC
>JBBKXU010000026.1:0-19307 GCA_037969645.1 Ferruginibacter sp.
CCAATCATAGTCTTCGGGTGTATTAGGTGTAATAGCAAAACCTAATGTGCCACTTGTAAAACAGGTAAACTTATACCAAAAAGGATTTTTATCAGAAAATGGCCCCCTCGGGCAAGGCGGTGCAGGTATAGAGCGCCCGCCACAAAATGGAACAGTGCCTTGTGCAAAAGAATTAGTACCACAAACCGGAAACGCAGTGGACGGATTCTGCCCAAGTGTAGTGCAGGTTTGGGCATTTACCTGTGTATGTATTGAAAGACAAAAGACAATCAGTGCAAGTAATATTCTAATCATAAGTGCGGTAAAATTATACTAAAGACTCCTTTATAGGCAATTTTGCTGCAAGTGTTAATAAGCTTTTAACAGGTTTATTGTTGAAAACAACAGAATTACATATGTAGAGCCAATATTTTATCTACTTAATCTTGCCTTTAATTTCCTGCAATTTTAATAGCGCTTCAACAGGTGTGAGGCGGTTAATATCCATCGCTTCTAATAAATCCCTGATCTCATTAAAAGTGGCTGAGTGAGTATCAAAAATGCTGAGCTGCATTTGAGGTGCATTTAAGTTCTTCATTGTTTCGTCAACATTGTCGGCATTGCCATCTTCTCGCCTGAGTTCAAGCTGTTTTAAAATTTCATTGGCTCTGTCAATCAGTTGCGGCGGCATACCGGCCATACGGGCTACGTGTATACCAAAACTTCGTAAACTACCACCCGGCGCCAGTTTACGCAGAAAAATAATTTTATTGCCAACTTCTTTATTGGTTACATGAAAGTTTTTAATGCCGTCGAATTTATTTTCCAATTCATTTAACTCGTGGTAATGCGTGGCAAATAATGTTTTGGGCTGATGAACGGAGTTGTGCAAAAACTCGGCAATACTCCAGGCAATACTGATACCATCATAGGTTGAAGTACCACGGCCAATTTCGTCGAGCAATATTAAACTGCGTTTAGTAAGATTATTAATAATGCTGGCAGTTTCATTCATCTCTACCATAAACGTACTTTCGCCGCCGCTCAAATTATCACTGGCTCCTACCCTGGTAAAAATTTTATCTGTTAAAGGAATTTTCGCATCGCTTGCCGGCACAAAACTTCCCATATGAGCCATCAAAGTAATGAGCGCTGTTTGCCGCAGAATGGCACTCTTACCACTCATGTTTGGCCCGGTTAAAATAATTATTTGTTGAGATGTTGGATCTAAATAAATATCATTAGCGATATAACTTTCTCCAACCGGTAAATTTTGCTCTATCACCGGGTGGCGACTGTCTTTTATATCCAGTATGAAATCATCCTGTAATTGCGGTTTCTTATATTTAAAATGCAGCGCATTGTTGGCAAAGCAGCAAAGACAATCCAGCACAGCCATTACATGACCATTCACCTGCATGGGCGAAATATAATCCTGCAATTCGTTTAATAACGCTTCAAAAATCTGCATTTCGATGGCGAGTATCTTATCCTCGGCCCCAACAATTTTTTCTTCGTATTCTTTTAACTCGGGTGTGATGTAACGCTCGGCATTAACTAATGTTTGTTTGCGTATCCAGCTTTCGGGCACTTTGCTTTTGTGGGCGTGCGTAACTTCTAAGTAATACCCAAACACATTATTGAAACTTATTTTTAAAGATGTGATTCCGGTTGCCAGCGCTTCCCTTTGTTGAATTTCAACTAAGTAATCTTTACCACCGCTGGCAATTTTTCTTAAAGCATCAAGCTCTTCATTAATGCCATCCGCAATTACCGAGCCTTTTGAAGCCGCCACCGGCGGACTTTCATTCAGTTCTTTTAAAATTTTATCTAAAATATATTTACAGGGGTTGAGTGAGTCGCCCAGTCTTTTTAAATACTCATTTGATGAAGCTTCGCAGATATTTTTGATTAAATCTGTTTGTTGTAAACCCTTTGCAATTTGCAGTACTTCTCTTGGGTTTACTTTCTTTAAAGGCACTTTACTCACTAGTCTTTCTACATCGCCGGCCTGTTTTATGCATTGTGCAGTTTTATTGCGGGTATCAACTTCTTTAATTAAAAACTCAACCGTATTCAGCCGCTCATTAATTTTTACAATATTGTTCAGCGGCAATACCATCCACCGCTTCAACAAGCGGGCACCCATGGCAGACACCGTATTGTCCAGCACTTTTAATAAAGTCTCGCTGTCATCTCTGCCGCCCAATAATTCTAAATTACGAATGGTGAATCTGTCCATCCACAAATGGTCTTCCTTGTCTATTCTTTGTATAGATGTGATATGGCCGAGATTTGGATGCTCGGTATCTTTTAAATAATGCAGGACCGCACCAGCAGCAATAATGCCCATTTGCTGGCCTTCAATGCCAAAACCCTTCAGGCTATGTGTGCCAAAATGTTTCAGCAAACTTTCGGTTGAATAAGCTTCAGCAAAAATCCATTCTTCTAAAGTGTAGGTAAAAAATTTAGTGCCAAAGTTTTCTTTAAAATATTTTTGCCTGCTTCGCTGAAAAATAACTTCTGCTGGTTTTAAACTCTGCAACAACTTATCTGCATAGTCCTTATCGCCTTCGGATACAAAAAATTCCCCGGTACGGATGTCCAAAAAAGCAATGCCTATTTTCTCAGCATCAAAATGTAAAGCCGCTAAAAAGTTGTTGGTGTTATGTTCTAACAATTTATCGCTGGTAGCAACGCCGGGCGTTACTAATTCTGTTACACCTCGTTTTACAATTCCTTTTGCCTGTTTGGGATCTTCTAACTGGTCGCAAATAGCAACCCGGTAACCGGCTTTAACCAATTTGTGTAAATAAGTATCCAGCGAATGGTGGGGAAAGCCAGCCAGCTCCAAGGCATTTGGATCACCACTATGCCTTTTGGTTAAAGTAATACCCAACACAGCAGCCGTTGTTACTGCATCCTCGCCAAAAGTTTCATAAAAATCGCCCACCCTAAACAACAAAATAGCATCAGGGTATTTAGCCTTGATGGCTTTGTGTTGTAACATTAAAGGACTATCTGCAGACTTCTTTGCCATAGCTGGCAAAAATAGGAAACATAAGGTGAAAGATTATCAATTAAACGGCCGTCAGGGTTTGCAACCGCTGACGGGGTTTTATAGTCAGTTTAACTGCATCTCCAGGATACGCTGCAATTCATCGTAACTATCATTATCTTTTGACTGAAAGTTATTATAAACTACTTTTCCACTCTTATCAATAAGAAAATATTGGGGTATTGCATCTACTGCAAATTTTTGCTTTATTGTTTGATCAACGATATATTTTGGCAAAGTACATGTTTGCAACCAGAGCATTGGATTTCTCAGCATCGCAGATTTCCACCATTCTTCGTTATCATCAATTGAAATTGAAATTAATTGTAACCCTTTTGATTGGTAAGTGTCATCAAGTTCTTTTAATAAGGGGATATTCTTTATACAAGGGCCACACCAGGAAGCCCAAAAACATACTAACACGTATTGGCTCCCTTTATAGTCAGCGATAGAATATGTATCACCCAAATTTGTTTTAAATGAGATAAACGGCAGTTCTTTGTTTAAAGGCGGGATCAATTTTTTACTAATTACGGAATCAATTTGCTTACCAATAACAGTATGCTGCATTTCATTACTGAATAATGAATATATATAAGCTAGGCTGTCTGGGTTATCATAAGACCTAAGTACAACATCATAAAAAAAACTATGCAAGGCATAATAGCTACTTAAATGGCTTTTGACGAATCCAATACTGTTACTAAGCTTTCTTTGCTTTAAATCTAATAATAAATTACGTTGCAAAGAATCAGATAAACTGACAGCATTAACTCTTTTAACTGAATCAAAGAAGCGGTACAAATCTGTATAAGCCTTATCGATATTTTTATTTAAGTCCGCATATTCCTGCTGAATATCAACAAAGGGGATATTGATAAAATCGATGTCATTCTTTTTGGAATCAGTATCAATATTTCTGATATTGATACGCATATTTCCCGGAAGAACAAAGAAGCTGACATCACCAATTCTTTCGTTTTTCCAAACTTCTATTCGTACCGGCTCATATTCTTTTTCTATTTTATCAGAAAAGTAAAATTTCCCATTTTTTATCTCTGACTTAATTGATGTGTACTTAATTCCACTACCCATCAATTTTACATAGCCTCCATCATATTTCTTGTCTATAGTTCCGGCCAATTTAAAATTCCCTTGTGCAAACAAATTGGCGAAAAATAACAACTGCCCAATAATAGTGAACAGCAAGAATTTATGAAGCTTGATAAGAATGCTCATACTATGAATAGAGATTTGACCTAGTTCATAAATATACAAATTTTACAGATACGATTAATTTTCCTGCTTCGTCAATATCTCCTTTTTCATCTTCTCCCAAAGCCCGTCAAAAGTCTGGTGGTTTTCTTCCTTCCATTTTTTACTGAAGGATTTTATCTTTTCCTTGCGGTCATCTTTTGTTAAGGAGAAAAATGCAGTGATGGCATCTGAATCATTATCAAATGCTAATTGATTGTACAATTCCTTTAGCTGCTGTTCCTTGCGGATATTGCTGTGTGCAATATCAATCTCCATTTCTTCTCTCAGCATTACTTTTTCATCGTAACTGCCCGATGGCAGGATGGTTTTAGCAATTACCGGCATCAACTCTATCAGCATTAAAATAAAAACGATCAGGTAATACCTGAACTGCAGCGCCCGATTATCTTTTAATAAATTCGTCAACGCTTCTACCCTTGTTAAAAAACCATCATTAAAATACAAGGCAAAATTTGCTTCTTCTGTTTTTATTTTATTGTCAATCTCTTTTAGCGCAGCATCATTACTGTCTAATTTAGGCTGGGTTTCTTTTAACAGAATCTGATACTCCGCATCTAACTTTTGATACTCGTTTCTTTTAGCAATGGCAATATCCTTAATACCCACTTTACCAGATCCTCCGCTGCCATCGGTTTCGGCCAAAAAATTATTCCTAGCTATGTTTACAGCATCATATTTTGTATCAAGCTCAGCTTTTAAATCAGTCTTTTGTTTTAACAATGATTCTTTAGGCGCTTTATAAAACGCAGTCAATTCATCCTGCTTCAACATTTTTTTCTTTTCATTATCTAGCGAGGTCTGCAGTTTTATTTCTTTATCAAACATATACAACACCGCAGGTTGCGCCATAAAAGTACCGATGGTTAGCGCCAATAATCCCCTGAATAAGAGCGGGGCCAATTTTCGCTTATTAAATTTAGTGATGCCCTTTATTAAAGCCCTGTCGATGGTGAGAATAATAAAACCCATAAACAGGCCTAGAGCAATAGCTGCAAAAAGAGAATCAACGATAGTGCTGAAAAAATAAGTCCAGGTGAATGTTGCAAACAACCAGGTTGCCAAAACCGTCATACCAATGATGCGGTAGCGGTTTCTGTCAACAACAGAATCAACCAGAATTTCTTTTTCGGCGGTTGATAACCACCATAAAAATTCTGTGAATTGCGAAGGTGTATAGGATTCCCTTTGGGAAACAGCAATATTTTTTTCCATGATGTAAATAATTAATAAACGCTACCAGTTTTTGGCTTGGTAGTTGATTGTAAAAAGTTACAATAGTGGAGTTGAGTTGAAGGGTTGCAAAATAGCTATTCTTTTGTGGATTAACGAGCTACAGCTTTATTATATTTTGTAAATCAATCTACATTAACAGTTTATTATATAAAGCGTTTAAACCTGACTTGTAAAAACCCCTCTAATATTATATCTTTGCACCCGTTTCACGAGTGGATATTTTAAATATTAATAAAGCAATATGAAGAAAATTTTAAGTGTGGCCATGATGATGTTGGCGGTATCATTTACAATACAGGCTCAGGTTCCAAAAGGAATGGGCAGCAGCGATCCGGAAGCCAAGAAAATTCTGGATGCGGTGAGTGCTAAATTCAAAACTTTTGCGTCTGTTCAATCTGGTTTTAGCTTAAAGATGGAGAACGCTGTAAATAAAGTAATAGGAAACCAAAAAGGTACTGTTTACATGAAAGGCACTAAGTATCGTATTAAAGTTACAGATAAAGATATTTTTTGCGACGGAAGTAATGTATGGACAGTTGATGCAGCTGCGAAAGAAATAACACTAACAAAACTTGATCCTTCAAATAACACCATCACCCCTCAAAAACTCTTTACCAATTTTTACGATAAAGATTTTTTGTATAAGCTGAACAGCGATTCAAAAGGTATTCAGGAAATTGAATTAACGCCTATTGATAAATCTAAAATGTTTCATAAAGTAATAGTGTTTATTAATAAAGCTGCAAAAACCATCACGTCAACAAAAGTTTTTGAAAAAGCTGGTAATAAATACACGTATACGGTAAGCGGCATGAACACCAGGGCTAATATTGCCGATGCTACTTTCTTGTTTAACCAAAAAAATTACCCAGGAATGGAATTGGTTGATTTGAGATAAAATTGCCGCTATAACTCAGAAACACTGAAAATATTATTTTGAAAGCCGTTGCATTAATTTGTAACGGTTTTTTATTTACCCCATCGATACGATTCATTCTGCAATCCAGCTAAATCAATTACACGATCAACGACCGTTGCGGCAACTTCCTCAATAGTTTTTGGATTGCTATAAAAAGATGGCGTAGCCGGACAAATTATTCCTCCTGCAAGGGTGATAGTCTCCATATTGCGGATATGAATGAGATTGTAAGGCGTATCCCTCACTACACAAATTAATTTTCTCCTCTCTTTTAAAATCACATCGGCGGAGCGGCTAATTAAATCATTTGAAATACCTGATGCAATGCGGCCAAGTGTGCCCATACTACAGGGTATAATAATCATCGTGTCGTACTGCCCCGACCCCGACGCAAAGGGCGCATTAAAGTCCTGTTGCGTAAAAATCTGTAGATTTTCGTTGACAAAATTAGTATTGTCAAGTTCAATCTTCCATACAGCTTTGGCGTTTTCAGTCATCACCAAACTCAACTCATCCCATTGGTTACTAAGTTGTTGCAGCTTTCTAATCAGTAAATCCGCGTAAATGGAACCACTGGCTCCGGTTATCGCTATAACAATTTTTCTTCCCATTATTCCGTTTCTATATTATCTGTACTAATTAACAATAAGCTATGCAAAAAGTTTTCCGTTTCATTCTGGTAATTATAATTCTGATCATAATCATTGGTTTTTAAAGACGATTTCAAAAATCAGGTAGTTCATTCAGCGCTTTCAAAGTGTTTGATTCTACATGTAATGCCATACAATAACTCCCATTGGTAATAACAAGGTAGCCTACATCAAGCGTTATATTATATCTTGCCACCTGATCAAATACAGATGCATTAAGAGGCACATTCATTTCCTTACACTCCACAATCATCCAAGGTTTTGTATTACTATCGTACACAACAATATCAAAACGTTTTTTTAAATCACCCAATTTTATTTCCTTTTCTACTGCAATTAATGCTGCCGGGTATTTTTTTACATAGATAAGATATTGTAAAAAATTTTGTCTCACCCATTCTTCTGGCGTAAGTACAATCCAACGTTTGCGAACTTCGTCAAAAATAAATTCCTTTTCCGTAGAGTCCTTTGTGTCGGTTTCTTTCTTTATTTTAGGTTGATATGGCGGATATTCTATTTTAATCATCTGCATTAATCCCTGCTAAGGGAAAGAATTTTGTATATTTAGTTTTTAAAAGAATAATTACTGAAAGATATGAAGTCAAAAGCAGAAATAGTAAAGAACTGGCTACCGAGATATACCGGCGAAAAATTAGAGAACTTTGGAGAATATATTTTGCTCACCAATTTTGCAAATTATGTAGAGATGTTTGCTAAGTGGCATAAAGTAAAAATTGTTGGTGAAGACAAAGCTATGCAGTGTGCTACAGCAGCCAATATCACCATCATTAATTTTGGCATGGGAAGCCCTGGTGCCGCAACCGTAATGGATTTATTAAGCGCCATAGAACCCAAAGCAGTATTGTTTTTGGGCAAATGTGGTGGATTAAAAAAACGCAATAAACTTGGTGATTTAATATTGCCGATTGCAGCTATCAGAGGAGAAGGTACATCAAACGATTATTTTCCGCCCGAAGTGCCGGCATTACCTGCTTTTGCGTTGCAAAAGGCTGTTTCAACAACAATTAGAGATTATGCTGTTGATTACTGGACCGGAACCGTTTATAGCACCAACCGCAGAGTTTGGGAACACGACGAAAAATTTAAGGCCTATTTACAAGATGTGAGAGCATATGCGGTTGATATGGAAACAGCTACTATTTTCACTGTGGGTTTTTACAATAAAATCCCTACAGGCGCTTTATTGTTGGTGAGCGACCAACCTATGACACCAGATGGCGTAAAAACCGCTGCCAGTGATAAAAAGGTAACCACAAAATATGTTGATGTGCACTTAAAGATTGGTATTGATTCATTAAAGCAATTGATGAATAATGGATTAACTGTAAGGCACCTTAAGTTTTTATAAAAATGAATGGCCCCGTTACTCGCTATAAAGGATCTCTCGATTATATTTACCAATGATGGTAAACTGACTAAGGCTGTTGATAATATTTCTTTTGAAGTTGCCCCCGGCGAATTGGTCGCCATCGTTGGAGAAAGCGGTTCGGGTAAATCAGTCTCTGCACTTTCCATTTTACAATTATTGCCAAAAGAAGCTGGCGTAACCGGCGAAATTTTGTTTAATCAAACTCAGCCTGTTGATTTATTAAAGTTATCCGGCAAAAAGATAAATGGCATAAGGGGCAATGAAATTGCCATGATATTTCAGGAACCCATGACTTCGCTTAACCCGGTTTTTACCTGTGGTTATCAGGTGATGGAAGCTATACAACTGCATCAAAAAGTATCGAAAGAATCTGCGAAGCAAAAAACAATTGAACTTTTTGAAAAAGTAAAGCTCCCTGATGCTGAAAAGCTGATTAGCCGATACCCGCATGAACTAAGCGGCGGCCAAAAACAAAGAGTGATGATTGCCATGGCTATGAGTTGCAACCCTGCCCTGCTGATTGCAGATGAGCCTACCACAGCGCTTGATGTTACCGTACAAAAAACAATATTGGAACTCATTAGAACTTTGCAGCAACAGAACAATTTGGGAGTGGTTTTTATAACCCATGACTTAGGCGTTGTAGCTGAAATTGCAGATAAAATTCTGGTGATGTACAATGGTGAAATTGTTGAACAGGGTAATGCCAAAGAGATTTTACTTTCTCCCCAACACCCATACACAAGGGCTTTGCTGGCCTGCAGACCAGCAAATCATCCTAAGGGCAAACGATTGTCTGTTGTAAGTGATTTCATTAAAGCTGAAAAAAAGGAATTTGAAACCGAAGCTCCAATAAGAACAACTTTCATTCCGCCAGATACTGCTAACGAACAACCGTCAACAATTTTAAAAGTTGAGCATCTCGACGTGCATTTCCCTGTTAAGAAAAATATATTTGGAAAAGCTACTCAATTTTTTAAGGCGGTAGATAACATCAGTTTTACAGTTCATCAGGGCGATATTGTTGGCCTTGTTGGCGAAAGCGGTTGTGGCAAAACAACTTTAGGCCGAAGCATTTTACAATTGATTAAACCCACGGCGGGTAAAATTTTGTTGGGCGATAGCGACCTTGCTAAAGTTAATCCGGCAAGCTTACGAAATATCCGTAAAGATCTGCAGATTGTATTTCAGGATCCATACGGTTCCCTTAATCCACGCATTACCATTGGCAACGCTATACTGGAGCCATTGAAAGTACATTCTCTTTTATCTAGCAATAAACAACGCAGGGATAAAGTAATGGAGCTGCTGGAAAAAGTAAGTTTGGACACGGCTCATTTCAACCGGTATCCGCATCAGTTCAGCGGCGGACAGCGCCAGCGTATTTGTATTGCCCGGGCATTGGCACTCAACCCTTCGTTTCTCATTTTTGATGAAAGTGTTTCGGCGCTTGATGTAAGCGTGCAGGCACAGGTACTCAATTTAATTAATGATTTGAAAAAGGAATTTGGCTTCACAGCAATTTTTATATCACACGATTTATCGGTAGTACATTATATATGCAATCGCATATTGGTAATGCACAAAGGCAAAATTGTAGAGGAAGGCGAAGCCGGGCAGATTTATCATCACCCAAAAAACGAATACACACAAAACCTGATTAATGCTATCCCTGGGAGAAGAGTTACTTAGTCTTCGTACTCATCAATAGCCCGGTACCGGTAATTATTATTAGTGTACCCGTAAAAATTCCTCGCACTTTTATGAAAACTGAATAGTTTCTTTTTCAAAAGATTTTGCACCTGTTCGTCTAACGGCTCATCTGCCTTTATCTTTTTATCAGTCATCGAAGTCAGTTTGTCGTCAATAAAAATCTCTTTCTCGTTTTCGGACTGTAAGCCACTGATCCCTATTTTCCAGTCATCATCTTTTTTTACACGATACTTAAAACAATATATCACGCCTTTTTTATCGAGGTAAGACGCCGGAAACTTTCTTATAAATACAATCGAATCCATTTTGCGGTAATTTTTATCAGCAAGTAAAAAACTACGGGCAATATCTTTTTGATTTTTATACTTTGTGGGAAATTTATCCAATCTTTTAGCTTTCTCCAATTCAACATACAATTCGCTCCTGTAAAGGTCATCAGTTGCCAATTGGCTTAAAATACTGTCGGCCACCGGCTGTTTATTGCGAAGCATTAAAACTGCAGTGCTTAGCCTAACTTCCGGATCCTTTGATTTCAGCATCCGATTAAAGAATGTTTGCACGCTTTTATTTTTCTCATAAAAAGGCATCAGCAACACACTGTATTCATCAAGGCTGCTTTTATCATAACTGTTGTAATTACTATATACCCGCCCGTCTTCATCCTCTTTATCTTTATCCAGCTCTTTTTCCATTAGTTCTTCATCCTGTATCTGCAGGCGTTTTAATTCAACTTTAGCATCAAAATAAATACGGGTAAAATAATTTTCGTAATCTGCGGCTTTAATTAAATTACTATCAACCAAAGTAACCAGTAATGATAATACGTTTGTTTTATAATCATCCAGGGTTGCCAATTGCAACAAATCGGGAAACAGCTCTTTGGTTAATAATAAAGAATCCTCCAGATTTTTAAATAAACTACTATACTCATAATTATCAGAAAAAACTGGCGGGTCTTGGATCAATAACTCCTTTAACAGCTGATATGCAGCTTTTGTTTTATGCCTGGCCAGTGCTTTAAATACTTCATTCTGAAAAAAACTGGTATCGGCCGTTTGTTCAAAAAATTTTTTAAGTAAGTCTACAACCACCAGTTTAGTGGTATCTTTTATATACCCCAGTTCGCCAATCAACTTCGTCTTGGTATCAAAATAATCTTTATCAGAAAGATTCAAACGCTCAAGAGCCGCTACAATCTTAGGCACGCCCTTTTCGCCGTAATACAAATTTGTAAGCGATTGCTGCGCTTTCTTACGGGTAGCACTGTCTTTGCTGAAGAGGTCAGTAAAAAATTCATCTAACGTACTCTCATAAATATCACGGCCCAGCTTTTTATCCTCAGGATTAAAACTGTTTAAAAAAGATTGGATAAAATCGCTTGGTGCCGATAAGGTATCACCCATAGTTGCCATACTGAAAGTGTAATTGTCTTTCAGCATCACCATACGGGTTATGGTTCGGGATGAACCGGTATCACGTATCTGGAACTGGTAAGCTTTTACACCATTTTTTAGTTTTAATGTGTCGGTTTTATATAACAACATGTCCGATTTCTCATAAGTCTCATTAAGGTCATCAATCCAGAATTTTGTTGAATCCTTTACATAATAGTACTTGGGATACTCCTGAATGCTTACACCAATCAATTCGCCGGTAGCCTCACTTCTAAACAGGCCGTTTTTTGTTTTGGGCCAATAACTTGTATAGCCCGAATAATTATATCCGTTGGAATTGTCTTTCATTGCTTTCTCTGCCAGCTGCCTAATCTCATCATTAATATCGGGCACTACCGGAGAGTTTACCGTAAAATGCATGAACGTATCTACATATGCTGTTGGAGCTGTGTATTGAAATGGTGTGAATTCAAAGGAGTTAAAGTAAGTATTAAAGTCTGCTCTTTTATTTTTACTTCTGGCTGCTATTACATAATAATGTGGTCCCTTAATGATGTATTTGGCATGAACTATTGAGCCGTCTTTCATCTTTTCTTTTACATCAAGCGCCGGATATCCTCTAAATGTATGCAGGTTGCGGCTCAACTGTTTGTCAAAATTATCCGGGTTTCTGAAAGACTCTTCAATGAGTCCCAAATCAAAATTATCTTCATCAAGAAAACGGAAATTATACACCGACTTTTTTAGCACCAGATAAGCATCTCCACTCGACTTGTCAATAGCTTCATACTCCCAGCGATCCATTCTGTCGGAATTAACCGTATTTTTATATTCAACTGGGTGCTGCGGAAATTTTATTGAAAATCCTCCTTGTTTGGGTTGAAATTTAACTGTAGCATCGGCCGCTTCTTTCAATTGAATAGAAGAAAAAAACTGTTCAGCCTCTTCACCATCTACATAATTTTCTTTACCACTCATTTTAAAAAATAGCACTTCAAAAGGAGTTATAATAATATTGTATCGTTGCAGATCACCACGGCGGGTACGGTTGGTAATGTCGAACCCCTGATACCCGTTTTTACTGATCTGCTTCTTTGATAAAATTTTCCCGGGAATATTCTCGTATAAAATACTGTCAATCTTATTTAAAACATCCTTTTCGTTCTGCCCCAAAAAAGCCGCATGGGTTTTAATACGGGTAAGCAGATAAAAAGAGCCGTTGCTCATATCGGAGTATTGCTTTCTGTCCAATTTTTGATATTCTTCGCCCAGTTTTAAAAACGGGCCGGGCATAGCCACACTGTAAAATCCGTCATCTGAAGTTTGGGTGGTAAATTTTACAGGCACTTTCATTTTATCAATGGCCTCTTTCTGTGCAGCATCCCGGTCTGTCATAAATATAGGACGAAGGTTGTATCCCATTTTACGAAGCAATTCAATCACGCCCCTTGGCCCCGGAAGGTGGGCCGCACCCACACCACAAAAAAGTGAATTTTTCTTCATTATCGTGTCCATGGAGTTTGCCTGTATCTCATTTCTTTTAAAAAGAAATTTTTCCATGAACGCCTCCGAACGGTCCATCATTCTGTCCAGCGAATCCATTAAATCCAAATCGCCCCTGCGATAGGCATCCTGTGTTTTCTCAAATATTTCATACCTCGATTCTCCGTCCGAATCGAACGACTTTTTCTTTTTCTCCTTAGCCATATCGGCGTAGGCTTCCATCACAATTTTTTCCGTTTCAAAATAATTTTCTACACCGGTTGCACGTTTGCCCAGTTTTTTTCCGGTTTGATAAATATATAAATCGAGAAAAGTGTCTTCTTCAAAATCCTCCTGCTCTTTATACGATCGGTACAGCAAACTGTTTACTATGGTTGGCTCGCTGCTCATGGCAAGTTTCAAATCATCATCATATTTTGAAATGCGGAAAGAATTCTCTTTTAAATAATCGCCCCTTGGCGAACGCACAAATTCCGAATAATTCTGTCTGATCTTGTTCATGTCGACCATCTCTCCCTGCCAAACATCGGGATTAAGTTCGAGTGCCACCACATCAACACTTTTTAAAGCCGAATAAAACGAATCACTTAAATGAAATACCATTTTGCTGCTTACATGCATGGTACCAAAAAGGTATGATGGTTTTGATAAGCCATTACCGGTTATCTCCCATAAAAGGCTGGGGTATTTTGCGGCAGGCTTTTTTTGTTGGCCTGATGCCGACAGGGAACAAAGCAGAAATGCCAAGAGCAGTGTATTAATAGTTTTATTAAACATTACAGCTAATATTTATAAAGTAAAGGGTACTGTTAAAGATGCAGAGAACCAGACAAAGCACAAAATTAAGTTCCGCTATTTAACGGTTTATATACAGTTTTCTTGTAATAGCCAATTGTGAAACTCAAAAAAAAAATATTATACCCTGAATTTGGCTGCTATTTATTACCTTTGCCCACTTTAAATCATGCCGTAACATGATAAATGTCCTTAACCGGGGCTATAATCACTGTAAAATACAGTACGGGCATGTGACAACAACAAAAACTAAAACCGTTACATGAAATTATCCCAGTTCAGATTCGACCTTCCGCTAAATTTAATTGCCCAAAACCCAACCAAAAATCGTGAAGATAGCCGTATGATGGTTATTCACCGTAAGACTGGTCAAATTGAAAACAAACATTTTAAGGAGATCCTTGATTACTTTGATGATAAGGATGTGTTTGTGGTAAACAACACCAAGGTTTTTCCGGCTCGTATGTATGGCCGCAAAGAAAAGACCGGTGCAAAAATTGAAGTATTCCTTTTAAGAGAATTAAATAAATCCAATAAACTTTGGGATGTAATTGTAGACCCTGCCCGTAAAATACGTGTAGGTAACAAATTATATTTTGGAGAGAGCGACGAACTGGTTGCAGAAGTTATAGATAACACCACCAGCCGTGGCCGTACTATCCGTTTTTTATGGGATGGTACCGAAGAAGAATTTCGTGGCATGCTGGAGATTTTAGGCGAAACACCATTGCCAAAATACATCAAGCGCAAGCCAGATGAAGAAGATAAAGAACGTTACCAAACTGTTTATGCCAAGCATGAAGGTGCGGTTGCTGCTCCAACTGCGGGTTTGCATTTTAGCCAAGAATTAATTAAGCGTTTAGAAATTAAAGGAGTTCGTTTTGCGGAAGCAACTTTACATACCGGCCTTGGTACTTTTCGCCCTATTGAGGTAGAAGATTTAAGCAAACACAAAATGGATGCAGAATATTACCGGATTGAAGAGACCGCCTGCGGAATTGTAAATAAAGCGAAGACTGAGGGAAGTAGAATTTGCTCAATTGGTACTACCACCATGAGGGCCATGGAAACTTCGTTTACAGCACAAAAGATGTTGAAACCGTCTGAAGGATGGACCAACCATTTTATTCACCCACCTTACAACTTTAATATTGCCGATTCATTGGTAACTAACTTTCATTTGCCAAAAACAAGCCTGTTAATTATGGCTTGTGCATTTGCCGGTTACGATTTAATGATGGAAGCTTATAAAAAAGCGATTAAAGATAAATACCGTTTCTTCAGCTATGGAGATGCGATGCTGATCATCTAAATAAATTCAAAATATTATTTGGAAACTCTCTGCAATTGCAGGGAGTTTTTTTGGGCCACGGATTTTCACGGAAAAGTCTGCGGGCAAACCATTTTTATCGAAGCAAAATAATCTGTGTTAATCCGTGTAATCCGTGGCCCAAAAAAGAAGCCCCGATAAAAATCGGGGCCGTATTAATCCAATATCCTATGAAAAACCATGACTATTACGTTTGAAACACTGCTTTTGTTGCAAATGAAATGTTAACTGTTTTAATTAACTTTAGGCTACACCAAATCAACTAACATGAAAACCATTCATCAGTGGCTTAGCGAATACGGCGAAAGCCACCAGAACCATACTAACAAAACTATTCACTGGGTTTGTGTGCCTGCAATCTTCTTTTCTATCATCGGCTTATTGTATGGCATTAAGTTCCCCTTAGTAGTAGCTGGCATACAGTTAAACGTTGCTATCATTATACTGGCACTTGTCACTATTTATTATATCACACTTTCAAAAACACTTTGGGTTGGCTTGTTGCTATTTGCTGTTTTATGTTTGTTGCTCTGCCAACTTGTTGAAGAAGCTAATTTTATGCAGCTTTGGCTTTTCAGTATTATCGTTTTTATTGTAGCCTGGATAGGCCAGTTTTATGGCCATAAGGTTGAAGGCAAAAAACCATCCTTTTTAAAAGACATCCAGTTTTTAATGATTGGCCCGGCCTGGTTAATGAGTTTTATTTATAAGAAACTGGGGATAGGGATTTAAGAAAATGCTGATACTGGATAATTGACGCTGGATGCACGCTGAAGATTTATACATTCTTTAATAATCGAACTCTATCCAGTATCAAGAATCCAGCATCTTTTCCTTACATACCAAACAACCCCTTATTCAACAACTGTAAAGTAATCTCTTTATCTACCCGGGCAATTAATAGAGAGATATTATGCCTGCTACCGCCATAACTAACCATACGCACGGGAATAGGTTCCAGTGCATCAAATATTTTCTTCATCACATCTTTTGTCTCGGCAATTTCGTTGCCCACAATAGATACAATGGTTTGGTTGGTATCAACCTCCACCGTTCCAAAAGCTTCCAGCTCTTTTAAAATTTCGGGTAAATGAATATCATCATCAATGGTAACAGAAACTGCCACTTCTGATGTGGTGATCATATCAATAGAAGTTCGGTGTTTTTCGAACACCTCAAAAACCTTACGCAGGAAACCATAAGCCAGTAACATGCGGCTGCTTTTGATTTTAATGGCGGTAATACCATCTTTTGCAGCAACTGCTTTTACACCAACACTCCCAGCTTTCTCTGCAATCAATGTTCCTTTTGCATCGGGTTGCATGGTATTAAGTAACTGAACAGGCACGTTAAAAAATTGTGCAGGCCAGATACTGGCGGGGTGTAAGATTTTAGCTCCAAAATAGGCAAGCTCCGCAGCTTCCTCAAAACTCAACTGCTCAATGGCTTTTGTTTTTTCAACCACCCGTGGGTCGTTGTTGTGCATACCATCAATATCGGTCCATATTTCGCAAACAGTTGCATTGATAGCTGCTGCGATAAGGGATGCACTGTAATCACTTCCGCCTCTTTTTAAATTATCAACTTCGCCCTTGGCATTGCGGCTGATATATCCCTGGGTGATGAAAATATTTTTATCTTTTTGTTTATTTAAAATTTGGGCCAGCTTTACTTTAATCGTGCCTACCTGGGGTTCATCATAACTATCAATAGTCATAAAATCAAGCGCCGGTATCAATGCATGATCAACTTCTATTTCTTCTAAATAGATGCTGAATAATTTGGTGCTTAACAGCTCGCCCTGGGCCAGAATATCTTTATTTAAAGCCTGGCTGAAAGATATTTTTAAAATAATCGTGAGGAACTCGAAATGTTCGTTTAAAACTTCAGTGGCTTTATTACGGGTATCTTCTTGTACCAATAATTCGGTCACATAATTTATATAGTGGTCGTGTAATGCATCAATCTGTAATTTAGCTTCGGATCGGTCGCCTCTTGAAAGCGACTCACTAATTTCAATAAGTGCGTTTGTGGTTCCGCTTAGCGCAGATAGTACAACAATCTTAATTTCTTCATCCTTGGTTATCAATTTTGCAACTTCCTGCATACGCTGCGGCTTGCCTACGCTGGTGCCGCCAAACTTCATTACTTTCATTATCCGTTTTCTTTTTAAGGCTGCCTACCATAGGCAGGCTGCAAATATATTACAAGTAAAATTGGGGATAGCTATCAGTTTGAAATTTCCTTAATAAAAACCGGGTTAGTTGGATTGGAAATGTCGTACAAGCTGATACCTGTATTGATAAAACAAATCAACAGGTTACCGTAAGGAATCACATCTTTAAAATAACCGCCGGCTACTGTTCTGATTTCTATAGGATTAACGGGATCGGCCACATTAAAAACTTTTAAGCCTTCATTATTACAACAGATGTATAAAACAGAACCATTCAGACCAAGGCCTTCGGGGTTTGGTATTGGCAGGGTTTTAATTAATATGGGTTGAAAAACATTCCTGATATCGTGAATGTACAAACCGCTTACAGCAGGGCCGCAAGGAGCATTGCCCTTTAATGTAACAAACGCTACACTATCGTTAGCCACCACAGGGTCGCAACTACGTACATGCCGGGCTTCGGCAAGTTTTGTTGGAACCGAAGGCGTATCTATCGAATAAATAAACATGCCGGTAGTAGTACCAATAAACAGTCGGTTTTTAAAAGGGTAAATGGTTTCTACGTCAAAATTGATAATTGTGCTATTTGTTTTTATAGGATTAATAGGATTGCTTATGTCGTATGAATATAAAATACGGCTATCAACGGCATAGAGATAATTACCTACAATGGTAAATTTAGAAAGTGAGCCAGCCTGACCGGTTGGAGAAGCAGAAGCATCTACCGCATTGTCTTTGCTGCAGTTCCATCCGGCAAAACAAACAGTGAAGATGATAAGCGCTCTATATATTGAAAGTTTCATGTACTTTTTTTAAACTGGTTAATTTTTAAAACAACTGGAAGCACTAATAGAATCCAAACGCCATCCAACTACAGCGCTGTCATATCTTGGGCATTCATAATACCCCGCAACAGCCGGCCGACTATTGTAATAAATAAGCCGCCCCTCGGGAAATGCGCCCACTACCCTTTTCACTACGGTAACGGCATTACTGTTAGAAATGTCAACTACTACCAGGTCGTCGTAGTTATTAGTATATAAGAGGTTTCCCTTTATAGATATTTGAGAACTTCCGTTCACTGTAATAAATCCAACTCGTTGAGCCAGGGCCGGCACACTGTTGTCTATAACGTGAATGCCCTTACCCAATTCAATCTGGTAAATAATATTGCCTTTTGTATAAATATTGCCGGGAATAATCACGGGAACGGCAATACCACTGTAAGAAATAATTTTTGCCTCGGGAAAGCTGCCGTAAATAGGTTTACTGCCCCACACTTTTGCGTAATTTACCGGCCTAACTTTTGTCCAACAGGAAGAAAGAAAAAATGAACAAAATAGTATCAGTATTAATCTCATTTACAAATGATTTGATATAAGAGTAGAATTTTATTTAAAATGCTGCTTATATTTCTAAATAAACTTTAATTCGAATTTTGAACCTATGTTTTTAAGATCTTCAATTACCGACTCAAGTAGCGGAATACCATTTTTCAATCTTTCTGCTTCCATTTCCCTCTCCGGATCGCCTGGTATGATTACTTTTTCCTGCCCTGCAATGGTTTTTGCAGAACGAAAACGGGTAATCCAATTATCCATATGCTCCTTAAACTCATCAGCCTTTCTAAAAGCATCAATCCGCATCACCCCAAAAAAATGGCCAAGGCCTTCACCGGGCATATTTTCGGGCATTGGAATATAGGCAGGAAAAGGCGGCACCCAGGGACCATAACTGGCACCGCTGAGTATAGCCGAAAATATATCAACAATAGCTCCGAGTGCATAACCCTTATGACTGCCATGCTCTTTATCACCGCCAAGCGGCAACAGTAATCCGCCATTTTTGATTTCGGCAGCGTTAGTTGAGGGTTCTCCGTCTTTGGTTAA
>JBBKXU010000027.1:0-3432 GCA_037969645.1 Ferruginibacter sp.
TTCTGGACAACCATTAGTAACCGGTTAGCTTTTCAGGGGCTCACCGTAAAACAGGTACAGGTTATCTGGTTTAAGAGTGCCGACAAAGGCCCAACGGACACAACTTTTACCACTTACACTTCTGGATTTAAAAATAAATTAAAAACCTCTATGAATTTACTGCAAAGCAAATTTGTAAATTCTAAATTGTGCTATCTCGCCAGCAGAATTTATGGAGGATATGCTGCAAGCGGCACCTTACAGCCTGAACCCTTTGCTTATTATACTGGCTGGGCTGTTAAACAATTGATTGAAGACCAGATAAATGGAGATGCCGGTTTAACTTATTCGGGCGCTAATCCAAAATCGCCCTGGTTGTCCTGGGGTGCTTATTTATGGGCCGAAGGCGCTACGCCAAGAGCGGATGGATTGAAATGGATATTCCCCGATGATTACCAAACTGATGCAACTCACCCGTCTATTGCCGGCAGGCAAAAAGTGGCGAATTTGCTTTTTCAATTTTTTACAAATGATGCAACAGCAATTCCCTGGATTAAACAATAATTTTCAGCCAAATATTTGGTTATGATAAAGAAGTCTGCATTTTGTAACGCTGTTTTTTTATTTTTTTTGAGTTTATTGAGCAACGTCTATGCCCAAAATTTCTGGCAACCAACTAATGGTCCGCAAGGAGGTATTTACCGGGATATTACAGCCAACTTAACAACGGGAAATATCTATCTGGTTACTCATTGGTCTCGATTAAAAGGTAATGGCCTGGGCAGTAATATCTATATATCAACCAACGGCGGAACCAGTTGGACGGAGATTGACAACGGATTAAATATGCGACCCGTTTATGGTATCGCCCATTCATCTGTCAATGGTAACCTGGTGATCTCTGTGATGGATGCGGATGTACCTTTAACGGCTTCTATACCCACTAAAATATATTTTTCGGGCAATAATGGCAGTAACTGGGCATTGATGAACAGTGCTTATTTTGTTGGTAACCTGCCGCCAGTTGCCATGGTATTTAATGCTGCTGCTGATACCATTTTTGCAGGCCAAAGAACGAACGGAATAAGTTATTCAAAAGATAATGGTGCAACCTGGCAAAGCATGAACAGCGGTATTACAAACACAAATATAACTGATCTTGAATACGGCTTTAACGGAGCCTTGTATGCAGCTACAGACAGCGTTAGTGGCAATGGGGGAAAAGTTTTTGTGAGAAGCGGCGCTTCTTCGTGGACTAATGTGAGTACAGGTTTACCCAATACCCGAATTAATGATCTCTATTATGATGCAGCTTCAGCAACGATGTATGCCGCTTTGGCTAATTTCCAGTCCTCAACAGGTGCCGTGTACAAATCTGTAAGTGGCGGAGCCTGGACAAAAATCAACGGTGATCCCGGTATTGAAATTTCAAAAATAATAACTGCTTCAAACGGCGACCCCATTATCAGGGTTTTAAACCAGGGTGTATGGAGATATAGTTCGGGTATCTGGTCGGCCATGAATACCAATCTTAATTCCATGCGTACCTCGGGTATTACAAAAGATATAAGTGGAAATGTATTTGTTACAAATGGTGCTGGTATTCACAAGTTAAACGAGCCCGTCAAAACATGGGGCTATTTTACCAATGGCATAAAAAATTCGCAGGGCCGCTCTCTGGCTTTCAGCCAGGCAGGCGATATAATTGTGGGTACCGATAATGGGATGTATAAATCTTCGGATAGCGGGGTTACCTGGCTGCAAACCGGGTTAACAGATGCTGCCATGATGTCAACCATGTTATTTAAACCTGATGGTCGGTTGTTCGCAGGAAATAGCGATAATACCGCGTCGCATGTGTATATATCATCCGATAACGGCTCTTCATGGAGTTTGAATGAAACGGGTTTTACCAGTACAAGATCGACAGATTTTTCTTATAATAAAGCTGGGAAAATATTTGCCGGTACAGGTTGGGCAAGGCCTGTTCACAGTTCCACAAACGGTGTCAACTGGAGCGGCCCCTTTTGGTCGGCTCTGGGATTTTCGGCCAGCACGGTTTGTATTGCAGTCGCTGTAGACTCTTCTGATAATATATTTGTAGGCACAGAAGCACAGGGCGTTCTGCGATCAACAAATAACGGCACAAGTTATGCCTGGGTTGGTTTTAGCGGGGGCGATGTTACCGATATTCAGATAGCACCTAACAACGATGTTTATGTGGCTCATGATGTTTATTCAGGGGGCATCGGTAATGGAGCATTGTATAGATCTGTTGATGGTGGTAACAGCTGGAGCGCCAACCTGATGCCAACGCATGGATTAACCAATTGTATTTATGTTCACAGCAACGACAGCATTTATGTGGGTACTACTATGGGTGTCTGGTTCAGTGCCACTTCCGGAAACAGCTGGACATTACTAATCTCGGGCCTGAACACAGGTAACCTGGTTATTCATACACTTGGACTTAGCCCAGAGGGTTATTTATATGCCGGAACTGCAGGCGCAGGTATTTATCGAAGCGTAAACAAACTAAAGGGAAGTCTGCCATTGGCGTTACCCGTTACTAACATTACATCTTTTACAGGTGTAAAGGTTGGTTTGCAAAACAGATTAAACTGGACGACTCAACCAGAACATAATAATCAGGGTTTTTATATACAACGGTCAACAGACAATATCAATTTCGGTAGCCTTGGTTTTGTAAATAGTACTGCTCCCGGTGGTATCAGTACCAATGCAAAAAACTATGTTTACACTGATCAAAGTGCGCCTGCTTCAAATGCATACTATCGCTTAAAACTGGTTGATAATAACGGTGGTTCAGCTTTCAGTAATACCGTGTTTCTTAATAGAAGCAGCATAGATAGCTTCAGGGTTTTTGCAGTTTACCCTAATCCGGTTGCAGAAATTTTGCATGTCAATATTCGATCTGTGGAAAATGAAAAAATCGAATTCAGAATAGCAGACATGACGGGAAAGAACCTGTTGCAGCAAATAACAAATCTTTCTGCAGGCGATAATATTGTTAGTTTACCTGTTTGGAACCTATCACCGGGTGCATATATATTGCAGGTGCTTAAAGGCGATGCAGAAAAAAGAAGCATTAAGTTTATAAAATATTAGGGAACGGATACTTGATTTCGCCGGAGACCGGAAGAAGAAATGATAAAGGGCAGTAAAGCTTTTAAAGTTTGACTGCCCTTTTGATAAGCTGTAGTGAATGAGGTTCGGTTTATTAATCCCTTCTTTTTCATTAGCTTTAAAGTATGAATATCTTAAGAAGAAAATTACATGTGGTTGTTTTTGGTACATCTACCACACCAGGAAGGCGATTTGACGTTTTTTTACTTTGGATAATTTTATTCAGTGTATTGGTAGTGATGCTGGAAAGTGTTCCGGAATACGGAGATAATTACAGCAAGTGGTTTTTTGCGGTAGAATGGGTAA
>JBBKXU010000028.1:0-2795 GCA_037969645.1 Ferruginibacter sp.
AATTATAAAAGTGCTATACCCGCTATTGGGTATTTATAGGAGTGAATTTATTACGCCGCGGCCATCCCGATGTATCTAGCGGAGCCGCAGAATCACCGACGACTGAAGTTTGAGCTGATATGATTTTTTGTAAGTGCTTTTAATTTAATGATCTTTAACACATCTAATCGCATGCCCGGTCCCGGGAACAGCAATTGAAATGCCTACCTCTGGAACACTCAAATTATAAAGCCTGCCATAACCAGGATAATCTTCTTTATTCGACCACCATGAAGCGGAATAGTTGATTCCTATAAATCTCCACTCTTTCTGATAGTAATAACGTTCGCCCCCGGGCAATGCCGAAAAGCCACTGGGGTTAACCGAATTTTGGTAACTCGACCAACTATACATGATCATACTGGCACCAGCATTCTTTTCACCACCCAGTAAATTTATCAATTTACTCCATTCTGCATCACTGGCAATATGCCAGCCTGCAGGGGCCAGCCCACGTATATCTACAACAGTATAAAAGTTGTACAACCTCCCATACTTTATACTTCTTTCCGGATTATTGTCATAATAGCACCAGGCAGCTTTATGTTTCTTACTTGCTTTGTTCCACGCTTCCACCGATGCTGCTTCAGATATCTTTTCACCGTTAGTAAATAGTTCTGTATTCAGGTTTTCTGCCATCCACACATCATCACCAATTTTTATTGTTTTATATGTTTTGTTATCTCTCGGATCTGTAAAAGTAGATGTCTCCATAGCGTTACCTAAGCTGGCTCCGGTAACTTTATCTACCATGTCGCCTGTAATGAGCGCTGTTTTGGTAATCTTATATTTAGCATTGCCTTTAATAACTGTTGCTGTTGGCGCAATTGGCTTAGGCGCTTCATAATAAACAAGTGCAGGTGTGCTCGATTGGCTGCCATACATATCATTGACTGTATTTTTTTTAGGCACCTGAATAACCGGTGGAACCGAAAATGCAGTAATGACATCGTCATATTCAAATGCTATTTTAGTATTTCCCGTTTTGTCAATAAACCCCCATTTGCCGTTTAACTTTACCGCATACAAATCATACGATGGTGGTTTCGCATCTTCATATATAAAGGGTATTACCATTACATCTAACTTATTAATAAAACCATATTTGCCATTCAATTTTACACCTGCCAATCCATCAACAAAGGCCCAGGCATTATCATATTTTAATGCTATTCTTTCGCGGCCTCCCAGATCGAGATAGCCCCACTTGTTTTGTAATTTTACGGTGGCCAAATCTTCACTAAAGTAAAGTACAACGCTATCGTATTTAATCTCCCCCACCACAGTGCCATAGGAGTTAACATATCCATATTTCCCGTTAAGCCCAACTTTACACAGCGAATATTTTCCCCTGCCGGCATCAACAAAACTGTATTTGGCAACCCGTTGATCAAAAGTTTTTATTCTTTCCGCTTCCCTGTTTTTGATTGCTGCCTCTTCAGCATTTTTTATCCGCTGGTTATCTCGATATGTTTTTTGTGGATCATTAGCCGCAGGCGTTTCCTTGGCAGGTTGGCTATTGTTCTGCATTTTCTGAATTTCCTTCATTTGCTCTGCCGTCCAGGTATTGCCCAGTCCCTTCGGCTTCTCTAATCCTTTGGGGTCGTTTTGTCCATTTACTTTTACCGGGGTTAGAAAAAAACATAGAAAGATTATGCATCCCGAAAATACAGTGGCAAAAGATTTCATGGCTATAAATTGAAGTTGAAAAGTGAAGATAGGTTTATTAAACTGTTTGGTATTATTTTGCCGTTGCTGTTTAGCACTACTGCCCGGCTGAATGGCAAGAGACTAACTAGCGGCTGGTTGAAGTCCTTACGGCAACTAGTAGGCCAGTTGGGAAGCCACTCCTAAATTTTTGAGCTGCCGACTACTAGCGCAGATATACAGCTTAGTGGGCACAGATACGCTAGGCTGCCTTGCTAACCTCCGCCTTGGTTCGTGCCTCTGTCCGCCTTGGTTCGTATTGCCGTCAAAATGTTCTATCAAATGATTTTCCGTTAAACTGAAAAAGATCCCCATTAGGTAAGCCAAACCAAAGTTTCCCAGCATTGTCCTTATAAATTTCCTGGACAAAATTATCTGTTAACCCATCTTTTTGGTTATAGTTTGTCATTGTATTACCGTAGTATTTCCAGGTGCCTGCATCTCTGTCGCCAAACCAAATGTTTCCATTTGCATCTTCTGCAATTGCAAAAACATGTTCTAAAGTTCCCATTGGCGAGCTGTTCCCATTTTTACTGCTGTTCGGGTGAATAAGTCCATTTTTATCTGAAAAATTTATTGTGGTATTTCCCTGAAGCAGTAAAACGCCAATTCCGTTATTCCCTATCCAAATTCGTCCTTTGGAATCTGCAAACACACTACGTATGTGCAACACTTCATCCGCTTGAAGTGCCAATTTCTTTTTGTCAAAAATGTTGATCGTTTTGCCATCAAAATTAAATAGAGCCGAATAAGTTGCTATCCATATTTTGCCATCAGTAGCTTTTGAAATACCTGTTACGCCGTAAGCATTATTAAGGTTTTCGTTTGCTGGTAAAGGGAAAGCTAAATAATTTAAATTTTTCCCATCAAACCTATTAACGCCTGCATTGTTCCCGGCGGTAAACCATAAATCTCCGCTTGTTGCATTCCAATCTGATCTTGGCGTGTTAGTATTAGTTGCATAATTAATAAACTGCTCTCCGTTATACATACTTACTCCGTTTGCCGTTCCAAACCAAATGTTTCCATTTGTATCTTCTTGTATCGAC
>JBBKXU010000029.1:0-4553 GCA_037969645.1 Ferruginibacter sp.
TTTTAAGCCAATTGGGCGTTCTTATAAAATAAACCATAATGTAAAAATAATTTTTTATCTCCATTAAACATTTATTCCCGCCGTTAGTCATAGATTAACAAAACAAAACATTAAAATTATGAAACCAACAAAAATTATCCTTTTAGCCTCCCTATCCCTGATTACAGTTTTCACTTCTTGTAAAAAAGAAACTTCAGTAGCCGATTCTGATGCTGTAATTGAAGAGACATTTACATTAACAACTGATAACTCTACTGCTGATTATTTTGCAGAAGATGATAATGACGTATTAATGGAAATTGCGGAAGAAAAAAATGTTTTAGGCAACTTTGCTCCAGAAATTATCGAAAGCAATAATATCCTTGCCTGCGCAACAGTTACTGTTAATCCGCAGCATGGTTTTCCTAAAACTATTCTTATTCATTTCGATTCTACCTGTACCAATCCAAATGGTATCGTTCGTAAAGGAACCGTACGTATCGTTATTTCCGATTCATTACGCAGATCCGGTGCAACTGCTGTAATGACTTTTGAAAATTATTATGTAAATAATTTTAAAAGAGAAGGTACACATACCTGGACCAACACCAGTCCCGCAGGCGGTAAAAGCTGGCAGCGTAAAATTGAAGGTGGAAAAATCACCGCTCCATCAGGAAGATACTGGTTACATGAGTCAATTAAAGATGTTGTACAAACTGCCGGCGTGGCAACCCCACGTAACTTTTTTGATGACGTGTTTTCAATAACAGGTAACGCAAGTGTAACCAATGCAAATGGTGCAAGCAGGACAGCCACTATTTTACAGGCATTACAGAAAAAATATATTTGCCGCTGGATTGACAAAGGACGTATCAAATTCCAGGGGCCTCATCATTTTGCAATATTAGATTATGGCGATGGCACCTGCGACAGGATGGCTACCATCTCTGTTGATGGCCGTCCGCCCAGAACGATTCTTTTACCTTAATTTTAATAACTCCCATATACAAAGCCGTTACCATTGTAACGGCTTTTTTATTTATGGGCTGGGTATTACAGCACATCAAACTTATCTTTGCAGCCTGAATTAACGGAAAAATGATAAATAAAAAAGTAAGGGTGCGATTTGCTCCCAGCCCAACGGGAGGTTTACACCTGGGAGGCGTAAGAACTGTTTTATACAACTACCTTTTTGCACGTAAGCATGGGGGTGAGTTTATTTTACGAATTGAAGATACCGACCAGACCCGTTATGTAGAAGGAGCAGAGCAATACATATTTGATTGCCTTAAATGGTGTGGCCTGGAACCCGATGAAAGCACCCAGAAAGAGGGTGAATATGGCCCTTATCGTCAGAGCGAAAGAAAAGCACTTTACAGGAAATATGCCGAAGAACTTGTTGAAAAGGGATTTGCCTACTATGCTTTTGATACCCCTGAAGAACTGGATAAGATGAGAGCAGACCTGAAAACAGATGAGAACCCTTCTCCACAATATGATAGTTCGGTGAGGATGAAAATGAAAAACGGTCTTTCCTTACTTCCTGATGAAGTAAAAAAATTATTGACAGATAATACCCGTCATGTAATCCGCATTAAAATGCCAGACCATGAAACCATTTCATTTGTGGACATGATACATGAAGAAGTAAGTTTTGATTCTTCAGTAGTAGATGACAAGGTTTTATTAAAAGCAGATGGCATGCCTACTTATCACCTGGCAGTAGTAGTAGATGATTATTTAATGAAGATCACACACGCATTTCGTGGAGAAGAATGGCTGAGCAGTGCACCGGTACATATACTGCTTTGGAAATATTTATTCGGGCTGGAAAATATGCCCCAATGGGCTCATCTCCCACTCATTCTTGGGCCAAGTGGTAAACTTAGCAAAAGAGACGGTGCCAAATATGGTTTCCCTGTGTTTGCCATGAACTGGACCGACCATAAAACCAATGAATTGACAGAGGGGTTTAAAGAAAAGGGGTTTTTACCCGAAGCCTTTATTAACCTGCTGGCAGTGTTGGGCTGGAATGACGGCACAGAACAGGAATTATATACAATGGATGAATTGATAGATAACTTTTCAATGGAAAGGGTGCATAAAGCCGGGGCTAAATTCGATTACGAAAAAGCCAAATGGTTCAATCATGAATGGATAAAAAAACTACCGGTAACAAATTATTCAAACCAGGTTAAAGAAATTTTTGAAGCAAACAACATCCCTGTTTCAGACTTAAATCATTTTAATGAAATTCTGGAACTTGTAAAAGACAGGTGCTCACTTGTTACTGATTTTTACGAACAGGCTGCTTATTTCTACAAAACCCCAGATAGCTGGGATACAGATGCTGTAAAAGCAAAATGGAATGAAGAGAAGATTAATTTTTTCGAAGCATTTTGTAAACAGCTGCAAGTAATTAGTAAATGGGAATTAGAGGAGATCGAGGACGTTTTTAAAACCCTTGCTGCAGAAAAAAATATAAAACCAGGGGAATTACAATTGCCTCTTCGTATCATGCTGGTAGGCGGAAAATTTGGCCCGGCCGTATTTCAAATTGAAGCATTGATAGGAAAAGATGAAACATTAAAAAGAATTAATAATGCTTTTATTATTTTTAAATCATAATTATGTCAAGACCCGTAAGAGTTTTAGTTGCCAAAGTAGGATTAGACGGCCACGACCGTGGTGCCAAAGTAATAGCCACCGCTTTACGTGATGCCGGCATGGAAGTTATCTACACAGGCCTGCGCCAAACCCCTGAAATGGTGGTTAACGCTGCCTTACAGGAAGATGTGGATGCTATTGGCGTGAGCATCCTCAGTGGTGCACACAATACCGTTTTTCCCAAAATAATTGCATTGATGAAAGAGAAGAAGATGAATGATGTGTTGCTTACCGGTGGCGGTATAATTCCTGAAGAGGATATGACAGAACTGAATAAAATGGGCGTGGGCAAATTATTTGCCCCAGGTGCCACAACAGGTGAAATTGCAGATTACATAAAAGATTGGGTAAAAGAAAATCGTAGCTTCTAAATCTGGGGCAGCGACAATCTTTTTCTTTTTGAATAAATCCTGGCGGCAATTACAAATAGCACACATAAAGGCAAACTATACCTGGTTGCCAAATCTGTTGCTTTTAAAATAAGGTACACTACCCCACCCAATGCACAAACAGTAGCATACAATTCTCCTTTCTTAAATAAATTGGGTACATCATTACAAAATACATCAGCAATCAATCCTCCAAAAGTTGCTGTAATTACCCCCATGATAATGGCATAAATATCATTAAGCCCGCTACGCAACGCTACTTCAATTCCTGCTGCTGTAAACATGCCTAAACCCACTGCATCAGTAAAAAATATCGTTCGTTTAAAACGGTTCACATTGGATTTTAATAAAAAAGTAAATGCTGTAGCAGCAAAAACCAAAACCAAAGCAATATTATCATTTACCCAATTAACCGGCCTGATGCCAATTAATAAATCCCTCAAAGTTCCACCACCATAGGCTGTAGTAAATGCTACTACCAATCCACCTAAAATATCCATTTTAAAAGACCTTGCTTTTAATGCACCTGTTAAAGCAAAAACAAAAATGCCGATATAGTTAATGATGAGTAATACTGTCATGGCATAAAGATATCAATGTATTAACTTCGTGAGCAAAATTATACACAATGAATTATCAAACTTTAATCATCGATATAGAAAATAATATTTGCCAGATCACTATTAACCGGCCTGACAAATTAAATGCTTTGAACAAAGATGTCATTTCAGAATTATCCGCTGCTCTTGATGAAGTGTATAATAATGATGAAATTAAATCGGCTATACTGACCGGTGCAGGGCCAAAAGCATTTGTAGCCGGTGCAGATATCACTGAATTTTTGACCCTTGATGCGGCCGGTGGAAAAGCCCTGGCACAAAAAGGACAGGATATGGTTTTTTCTAAAATTGAAAATGCACCCAAACCCATTGTTGCCGCAGTTAATGGTTTTGCCCTTGGTGGTGGTTGCGAACTGGCCATGGCCTGCCATTTCAGGATTGCCAGTGATAATGCCAAATTTGGACAGCCCGAAGTAAACCTGGGTTTGATACCCGGTTATGGCGGTACCCAACGCCTTACACAATTGATTGGCAAAGGCCGTGCGATGGAAATGCTGATGAGTGCCAATATGATTGATGCCAACACTGCCTTACAATATGGTTTGGTAAACTATGTGGTTCCGGCGGAAGCATTGTTGGATAAAGCTAAAAGCATATTAGCCATCATCAATTCAAAAGCTCCGCTGGCAGTTGCCGCCTGCATCAAAGCTGCCAATGCAGTGTTTGACGAATCAAAAGATGGCTTTAAAACCGAAATTGATGCTTTTGGGGAATGCTTTGCAACAAATGATATGAAAGAAGGGACGGCTGCATTTTTAGAAAAAAGAAAAGCCCTGTTTACCGGAAAATAATAAAGCGGCTCTTTTTGAGCCCTTTTTTTTATAACTTATCTTTGCCATGTTAAAAACTATCAAATCAACATTATGGAATACAGAATAGAAAAAGATACCATGGGGGA
>JBBKXU010000030.1:0-4396 GCA_037969645.1 Ferruginibacter sp.
ACAAATGGATTTTTTTAGATGCTTACACGACATGGTGCGGCCCTTGCAGAATGTTAAAAAGTAATACATTTCCTGATAAAGCTGTTGGCGAATTCTTTAACAAGAATTTTATTAATATAGCGCTCGATATGGAAAAAGGTGATGGACCCGCCGTAGCTGCCAAATACCAGGTTAACGCATATCCCACATTAATATTTGCAGATGGTGATGGCAATATGGTAACCTACACAAAAGGGTATATTGATGCAAAGCAATTATTGGAATTTGGCAAATTCGGACTTACAAAAAAGGTAAAATAGAATGACAACTATATCAGAAGAAGCAGGATTATTAAGCTATGAAAATTATTTAATTGCCTTTGAAAATTGGGTTGAAATCAGATCAACAAGCTCTGCGAATGCATCGGAAGCGTTGGTTGAGTTTACAAAACTGAATTGGCACAGAACCCAGCGTTTGCATAAAACAATTTCAATAAATCCCGAACTGGTAGAAGCGGTGGAAAAAATTCAACACAGTTATACATGGGTTGTGCTCACTGAAGCCTGGTGTGGCGACAGTGCTCAAAACCTGCCCTTAATTGCAGAGATTGCCAAATTAAATCCAGCGAAAATAAAATTAAACATATTACTCAGGGATGAGAATCTGGAAACAATGGACAAGCACCTGACCAATGGCACAAGAGCCATTCCTAAGTTGGTTGTTATAAATGAAACGCTTGGTAAAGAGGCTTTTGTTTGGGGTCCTCGGCCAAAGCCGGCTCAGGCAATGCTTTTAGCGTGGAAGAAAAATCCGGAAGGTAAAACCTGGGACGAGTTTGAAAATGCGTTGCATGGTTGGTATGCAAAGGATAAAACGCAAACTGCCCAGGAGGAGTTCCTTAGTTTGTTTCAAAATATGATGTAGCAGTTTTTCAGAATAATAATATAGAGCCCGTTGTTTACAACAGGGCTTTTTTATTGTAGAGCAGTCTGAGTCCTATAAAAAAATGTTAAAGCAAATACGGTTTGTAAGGTTCTTTCTCCAGCCATGTCAATATTAATAAACAACAATTATGAAAAAAATTATGCTTTCAATTGCCATTGCTGCAATTGCTATGTTACATGTTAACGCACAAAAGTTCGTCACCCGTACGGGCCAGGCAACTATCTATTCGCATACTGTTGCAGAAGATATTAGTGCCGAAAATAATACCGTCACCGGTGTTATTACTGCAGGCACCGGCGATATAGCCATTTCTGTACCGGTACAGAGTTTCGGGTTTGAAAAATCTTTGATGCAGGAGCATTTCAACAACTCTAACTTCATGAACTCAAAAAAAAATCCCCGAATTTTATTAAAAGGAAAAATAACAAATCTGGCGGCTATTAATTTCTCTAAAAATGGAAAATACGATGTTGCTGTTTCCGGCGACCTTACCATCAAGGGGGTTACAAAATCAATAACCGAAAAAGCTACTGTGGAAGTAGATGGCGATAAAATAACAGTGACTACTAAATTTACCGTAAAAGAAATAGGCTCCTATGGTGTTGGTAAACCATCGGGTAAAAAGAAAAACAATGTTGCCGACGATATTGTGGTGAATTATAAAGGGGTTTATGAAAAAGGTAATTAATTGCCTGATTTAAAATTCAGGTTCTGTTTTTTATACAAGAGTTTCATATCATGCGGTATGGAACTCTTTTGCTCTTCGGGCTTCAATTAAATAAAGAGAAGCACCCATTAATGCTTAACTTTAAAAGAATGAATAGTAAAGTTTCATTTGCCTTTTTAAGTTCTGTAATTCTGCTGAGTTCATCATGTGGACAAGCACAGCAAAATAAAAATGATAACATGAAAGAGAGTCATCCTTATACCAATGCGTTAGTAAATGAAAGTAGCCCTTATTTGCTTCAACATGCGCACAACCCGGTAGACTGGTATCCCTGGGGAGAAGAAGCCTTGCAAAAAGCAAAGGCTGAGAATAAATTACTCATCATCAGCATTGGTTATGCCGCCTGCCATTGGTGCCATGTAATGGAGCATGAAAGTTTTGAAGACACCGCTGTGGCAAGGGTTATGAATGAAAATTTTATCTGCATAAAAGTTGACAGAGAAGAACGACCCGACGTGGACCAGGTGTATATGACGGCCGCCCAACTAATAACGGGTAGCGGAGGCTGGCCCTTAAATGCTATAGCGTTGGCAGATGGCAGGCCATTTTATGCTGGCACTTATTTTCCGAAAGCAAAATGGGTACAGATGCTCGAATACTTTGTTGATATGCAAAAGAAAGAACCCGAAAAATTATTAAAAAGCGCAGAGCAGGTTACCAACGGTATTCATGCAACGGAAGTGGTGACCTTTAAAGATGTAGAAAAAACTTTCACCCTTGCTGATCTGGATAAGCAATTCAGCAGTATGAAGCCTAATCTCGACTTTAAAAAGGGAGGAGCCAACAGAGCTCCAAAATTTCCTATGCCATCTAATTGGGAATATTTACTGCACTATAATTATTTAACTAAGAATGAAGAAGCTTTAAAAGCGGTAACTGTTACATTAGATAATATGGCGCTGGGCGGCATCTACGATCATTTAGAAGGTGGCTTTGCCCGTTACTCAACCGATGCCAACTGGCATGTGCCGCATTTTGAAAAAATGCTGTACGATAACTCGCAATTGGTGAGTTTATATGCACATGCTTACCAGGTCACAGAAAACCCACTGTATAAAAAAGTGGTTTATGAAACACTTGAATTTGTTGAGCATGAACTTACTTCTCCCGAAGGTGCATTTTATTCATCGCTTGATGCTGATAGCGAAGGCGAAGAAGGTAAGTATTATGTATGGACAAAAGCTGAAGTTGATAAATTGCTTGGGGCCGATGCGGCGGTTTTTTCAGCCTACTATAATATTACTGCGGCTGGTAATTGGGAGCATAGTAATAGTATTTTGCTTAGAGATGAGACCGATGAAGCGGTAGCAAAAAAGTTTAATCTTACTGTATCAGCATTAAAAAATACAATTGATGCTTCAAAAGCAAAACTGATGAAGGTAAGAGGCGCAAGGGTAAAACCGGGGCTTGATGATAAAGTGCTCAGCAGCTGGAATGCATTAATGCTGACTGGTTATGTCCAAGCCTATCGGGTATTTGGCGAGGAGGCCTTTTTAGACAAAGCCGTTAAAAACGCAAATTTTCTTTTAAAAAATGCTATTGCTGATAACGGCGAAATGACCCGTAATTACAAGAACGGTAAATCGTCCATCAAAGCATTGCTGGATGATTATGCATTTGCGATTTCGGCTTTTATAGAATTGTATCAAGCAACATTTGATGAAAAATGGTTGACCGAGGCAAATAAAATTACCGGCTATGCAATAGCGCATTTTTTCGATCCCAAATCAAAAATGTTTTTTTATACGCATAATCAGTATTCAAATTTAATTTCCCGTAAGATGGAATTGTCTGATAATGTAATCCCATCATCCAATTCCGAAATGGCTAAGAACCTTTTCCTGCTCAGTCATTTCTATTATAACGAAGATTATATAGGCAAGGCAAAACAGATGATGATTAATGTTGAGGCGGATGTACAACGCAATATTTACTTTTATTCAAACTGGGGTATACTGCAAGCTTGGCTAACCAGCCCGCTTTATGAAGTTGCTATTGCGGGCAGTGAATTTAAAGGTAAGCGCCAAGATTTTGATCGGTATTATTTACCAAATGTGATTTTCCTTGGTGGTATAGGCGAAGGAAGCCTGACTTTGCTGGAGAATAAATTGATAGCGGGCGAAACAACTATTTATGTATGTAGAAATAAAACATGCAAACTTCCTGTAAAGGAAGTTGAAAAAGCATTGGCACAAATTGGCAATTAAATTTAATGTTGTTTTATATTGGCTTGCTACAAAAGTCGTATATATAAAACGCTGTTTTTTTGATGTAGCGGTTATATACTGCGCAGCTTACCTTTTCTACCTTTTAGTGTCATACAATTGGTATAGTTACAAAAGGTTAAATATGAAAAAATAATATCGGCACTGTAATAATATCATTACATTTTTAATCAAGCTATTCTACGAAACTATTGCTGTATATTTCCTTTATTTGCAGGTGATTGTGTTCATTAATGAGTTAAATATTTAGGTATAGATGATTATTGGAAGTGATAATTTTAATAGGATATTTCACAACAACCTTGTGGGGATGATTATCTCCGATGAGCGACATATAATTATTGACATCAACGAGCACTTGCTGCATTTGTCTGGTTTAACAAGCGGTGAAGTAATTGGAAAAACACTGCTTGAGCTAGGGTTAGCAGATGAGAAAATAGTGATGGAAATATGGGAGGAGTTTGAAAACAGTGGTTTTATTTTAAACAAAGAGTCCTTTTTTAAAACCAAAGATGGTGCT
>JBBKXU010000031.1:0-9214 GCA_037969645.1 Ferruginibacter sp.
ATATTAGAAAATGCGCCCGCTGTTTTAGCAAACGGCGGCTCTTGTATTGCTGGTCCGGATGGCAGGTGGATTTTAGAACCGGTCATTGATAAAGAAGGATTATTTATAGAAACGCTGGATTTTAATCGTGTTTTAGAGGAACGTCAGAATTTTGATCCGGCAGGGCATTATTCCCGTCCGGATGTTACTAAACTAATCCTTAACAGAGAGCGGCAATCGATATTGGATATTACAAAGTAGAAAAACAATGTTCCAGCCAATCGAAAATTAAACCGCTTTATTTGTCATCCGCATTAACCTTCTTCACAAAACTATAATTGTTATTGCTAAAACTAAATTGAAAGATGCGGTTATAATCTTTGTTAAAAAACTCATCAGCATCTGTACCAACAATATTGCTGATCACATTAAAAGCTTCTGGTCTAAAGCAAAGCAAAACGTTTTGTCGTCCGGTTTCATCCTTATTGATATCTGTAAACATTTTGCTTAACTGGGTTTTACTAAACACGGTTTTAATACCTTTTGTGCCACGTATAGTATCTCTACAGCAGTTATAGGGGTCTGAAGTTTTGGGGTCGATGGACTGGAAAAGAATATGATCAAAATAAATGTCCTTGAAATAATTATTGAGGAATTCTCCAAACTCGGTTCCCTCCGGCGATAGATGCAGGTAATCTGGTTTATTCCTGTCTTCAATTAACATTTTACCATGCCTGACGATGTATAAATTATTACTCATTATATTGGTGCTGAATTTAATTCTTAGAATTACCCTCGGACTTGGAATGCAGGAAATGAAAGATATCAGGTCGGTGAATTTAGTCTATTAAACACAGAAACTGTTAAATGAGTCAATATTGACCTACAATAAAGGACTTTAAAGCTTGATTAATTATCTGCTTTTGCTTTTTTGCCAGCGGTAGAAGATTTATTACAGAATGGTAATACTTTATTCCCGCCCATTTTTTTATACATTTCCGCATCTTTTGCAGCCTTATCCTTATCGCCAATATTACAATAGGCAATTGAACGGTATCGAAATACTACATTATCCCGGAAAAGGAAAACTTTTTCAATATATTGACTCAGGTAGTTTATCGCCTGCTGGCTACTGTCCAAGGCAATCAAAATTTTCCCTTTGTCCATATAGTCAATTTCTTTTTCGCTGGAGAAAAAACCAGGAGTCCATTTTTCAATTGCTTTGTCAATATTTTCATTGGCTAATGTATATTTTTTCAGCTCATAGTAAACATTCGCAAGTTTTACAAAATCTGAACTCTGGTCCGATTTTGCCGCCGCCAATTTAAAATCATATAGTGCAGCTTCGTTATCTTTAAGATTAAGATTGCAGGAACCTCTTTGCGATAAATAATAAGCATCGCCGGGCTTTTTTGTCAGTATGATATTTAAATCGGCAAGCTGATTACGGTATTCTTTATGATAAGCGTAGGCATTTGCCCTCGATCCATAATTGCTCAATACCGGCTCCACTTCTATGGCTTTATTTAAACACTCCAATTCCTTCACTTTGTCTTTCTTAAAAAGATAAACCATGGATTTATAAACATACGCTTCGCCATATTTTGGATTGTTCTTAATCGCCGAATTATAGTTATCAATGGATTCATCGTATTTTTTTTTATGCTGGAGTACTTTGCCCAACTCAAAATACTTTCTTGCCAGGGCCGTGTCTTGTGCATGCATTTTCATTCCAATGCAACAAAAACCAATACATAAAATACTAATTTTTAAAATGCTCGTCATTTGATTCTATTTTCCGTAGTTTAACAATAGGTGCAAACTACATAAAAGACGGTTAGGGTACTATACCCACACCACGGTATTTAACAAAATGAGCTCTTAATAGGTAATACAGTTTTTCATATGCTCTATAATAATACTAAAAGCCTCATTTCTTAATGATAAGCACTGCCATCCTGTCATAATTCAGCAATTTTTAACTATATTTGCCCACTTAAAATGCTATAATTAATGCTGGATTTAGTGACAAATAAGGAACATGATGAAGTAAGGCAGGGAGAGGCGTTTGCACCCTTTGCGCTGGAACCCAATTTATATAAAAAGCATTTTTATATAGAAAGCTATGGCTGCGCCATGAATTTTGCCGACAGTGAGGTAGTGGCTTCCATTTTACACGAAAATGGATTTGGAGCAACAAAGGATTTGCATCAGGCCGATCTGATTTTCATTAATACCTGTTCAATTCGTGAAAAGGCCGAATTAACAGTAAGAAAACGCCTGACCGAATTCAGAAGTCTGAAAAAAGAAAAACCCGGTATGCTGGTTGGCGTTTTAGGCTGTATGGCCGAAAGGTTAAAAGAGAAATTTATACAGGAAGAAAAACTGGTTGATTTAGTGATTGGCCCCGATGCTTACCGTAGTCTACCCGGCCTAATAGAAGAAGCGGAAACGGGTCAAAAAGCTGTGAATGTTTTACTGAGTAGAGATGAAACCTATGCAGATATTGCTCCAATTCGCTTAAACAGCAATGGCGTGAATGCTTTTGTGAGCATCATGCGTGGCTGCAACAATATGTGCTCATTTTGTGTGGTACCCTTTACTCGTGGCCGTGAAAGGAGTCGTGACGCTGCATCAATAATTAACGAATGTAAAAACTTGTTTGAAGACGGTTATAGAGAAGTAACATTGCTTGGGCAAAACGTAGATAGTTACCACTGGGTAGATGAACAAAAAGATATGCAGGTAACATTTGCGATGCTGATGGAAAAAGTGGCACAAATCTCTCCCCTGCTCCGTGTACGTTTTTCAACCTCTCACCCGAAAGATATTACAGATGAGGTGTTGCATACTATTGTTAAGTATGAAAACATCTGCAATTATATTCACCTGCCGGTACAAAGCGGCAGCAGCCGTGTATTACAAATGATGAACCGCACGTACAGTAGAGAATGGTATATCGCAAAAGTAAACCGCATAAGAGAGTTGATTCCCGATTGTGGTTTATCTACCGATATGATTACCGGATTTTGTACCGAGACAGAAGAAGATCATCAGCAATCATTAAGCTTAATGGAGTATTGCAAATACGATCTGGCCTATATGTATTTTTACAGCGAAAGGCCCGGAACACTTGCTGCCAGAAGATTTGAGGACGATGTACCGCTGGAAGAAAAAAAGAGAAGATTACAGGAAATGGTTGATCTGTATCGTGGTCATTCATTATTAGCGATGGAAAAAGAAGTAGGTAAAACCCGTAAAGTACTTGTTGAAGGCCCATCAAAAAAAAGCGACGACGATTTATACGGCAGAACAGATCAGAATAAAGTAGTAGTGTTTGCAAAGGGGAATTTGAAGGCGGGAGACTATGTAAATGTGCATATTACTTCCTGTACCGCAGGAACACTTTTGGGTGAACCGATCTTTTAAATAATGAGCCACTGTGAATTAATTCCACAAAGATTCACAGAGGCACAAAGAGCACAAAGCAATCTCTGCGAAACTTTGAGCCTTTGTGAAACTTTGTGGCACAAAAAATAAACATGGAATTACAATCAATAAAAAACCGCTACGGTATCATTGGCAACTCGCCGGGACTCAACCATGCACTAAATATTGCGGTGCAGGTAGCCAATACCGATTTGAGCGTGCTCATTAATGGAGAGAGCGGCGTGGGTAAAGAAGTTTTCTCACAAATCATTCATTCATTAAGCGCCAGAAAACACAATAATTTTATTGCTGTTAATTGCGGTGCCATTCCCGAAGGCACTATTGACTCGGAATTATTTGGCCACGAAAAAGGGTCTTTTACCGGCGCGGTTGACAGTCGCAAAGGTTACTTTGAAACCGTAAACGGCGGCACTATCTTTTTAGATGAGATAGGTGAATTGCCTTTGGGGACTCAGGCCCGTTTATTACGTGTGCTGGAAGCCGGCGAATACATACGTGTGGGCAGCAGTAAAGTACAAAAGACTGATGTACGGGTGATTGCCGCTACCAATAAAGAATTGATTGAACATACCCAAACCAACAGATTCCGGGAAGATTTATACTACCGCTTAAACACAGTCCCCATCAGGGTTCCGGCGTTAAGAGAAAGGAAAGAAGATATTTATTTATTGTTCCGCAAATTTGTAACTGATTTTAGCGACAGGTATAAAGGCACACCTGTGCAATTGGATGATGGGGCAAAAGAAGTGTTAATTAACTATCCTTGGCCGGGTAATGTGAGGGAACTGAAGAATATTGCAGAACAGATTTCGGTACTTAGCCAGGAAAAGATGATCAACGCCCATACGATGAAAAGTTTTTTACCTGATCATAATTATTCAAGATTACCGGTATTAGCTGGCGGCGCCGGTTCGGTTAGTCAATCAGAATTTGCAAACGAAAGGGAGATATTGTACAAGCTTTTCTTCGACATGAAGAAAGATGTGAACGAGTTAAAGAAAATGTTCTTCGATCTTTTACAAAACCCCAATATAGCCCAGCATGCGCCAGTTTATAATGATCAGTCTTTTGCAGAACTGAGTAACAATAATTCAAATGCTGGATCATCAAAAGCTGTTTTTTTACCGCATAGCGCTGATGGTATTGCCCATCATGATGACGTGGAAGAATCTTTAAGCATTGTTGATAAAGAAAAAGAACTCATTATTAAAGCATTAAAAAAGCATAAAGGCAAACGTAAAGATGCATCGCTTGATTTGGGGATAAGTGAGCGTACTTTGTACCGTAAATTAAAAGAGTATGATATTGAAGAATAATAAAGGCGACAGACTACGGACGACAGACGACAGACAACCCCACATCGGTGGTCGGTGGTCGATGGTCTATGGACGTCTTTTCGTCTCTATAATGTTAATCACTGTCTTCTCTTTTGCTACCTGCAAATACGGTTTCAAAGATATTAGCCTCGAAGCGGAAGTAAAAACTTTTAGAGTTAATTATTTAGAGAACAGGGCCGAATATAAAAACCCGCAACTGAGTCCGCAGTTAACCGAAAAATTGAAACAAAAGATCATCAGCACAACTCGCCTTCGCCAAACCAACGGCGATGATGCGCATTACGATATAAGCGGTTATGTGTCGCAATATTATACCAGCACCACCGGTATCACAAGCGGCAGCACCAGCCTTAACCGTTTAACTGCTACATTTCACGTCATCTTTAAAAATACACTTGATGAGAAAAAGAATTTTGAATCCGATGTAAATTACAGTGTCGACTTTGATGCTAATTTAAGCTTATCACAAGTTGAACAGCAAAAGGGCGACGAAATAGCAAAGAACCTGACCGACGCCATTTTTAATAAGATTTTTTCTAACTGGTAATTGATGCCAACCTAGATTTGTACCATGCAGCATAACACAGCAATATTTGAAACATTATTTGAAAGGAATTTTTCTGATAGCGGAAATACTGATTTTTTAAAAGAGATCACTTCTAAATACCCATATTTTTCGCCAGCGCAGTTTTTTCTTTTACATAATACAGTTGATGATTCAGCAGCGTTTGAAAAACAGGCAGTTAAAACAAATATCCTGTTCAATAATCCACATTGGTTGCATTTTCAATTAAAGCAAACCGGAGTGAATGTTAATGGAATTGAGAAAATTGCCGAAGTTGTGGAAGTTGAAAGACTTGACAATGTTAATGAGGTTGAAAAAGTTGAAGAGGTTACCGAAGTAATAGCCGTTGCAGAAGTGGATGCCGAACTGCCTGTTTTGGAGACCATGATTGAAGAATCCCCCGATGATACTGAAATACCGGAAAACTACCAGGAAGAAAAAGAGTTGGAGCCCATGAAAATTGAGCTGAAGATGCCGGAGCAAACAGCGAACATGGATGAAGCCATGCTTTTTTGAACCCATGCACATAGTAGATTATTTTGCATCCCAAGGTATTAAACTAACCGACGAGGTACAAACGGCCGATAAACTGGGCAAACAGCTTAAAAGTTTTACCGAATGGCTTAAAACCATGAAGAAAGTACACGTGCCTGATACTACTGAAAATGCAGCAGAATCGGACCAAAACATACAAACCCTGGCCGAAAATAGTAATACTGATACGGGTGTATTAACCGAATCGATGGCCGAAGTGTTTGTAAAACAAGGTAAAACGGGCAAAGCAAGCGAAGTATATGAAAAATTAAGTTTGCTCAATCCTGCCAAAAGCACTTACTTTGCAGCCAAAATAGAAAACTTAAAAGGAATATAACATGTTAATTTTATTTGGAATTTTAGTAATCATTGCTTCTATTATACTAGGACTGATTGTATTAGTACAGAACCCAAAAGGTGGAGGATTATCGAGCAGTTTTGGCGGTTTTGGCAACCAGATTATGGGTGTAAAACAAACTACCGATGTACTTGAAAAAGGAACCTGGTTATTTGCAGCCATTGTGGGTATTCTTTGTATCATTTCTCCGGCTTTCATTTCAAAAGATGGCCCGGCTAAAGTTACAAACCAGGAATACAAGGATAACCTTAACCCTAAAACAACGCAACCCGTAACCCCTGCAAATACAGCTACACCTGCAGGAGTTGATACAGGCGCAGGAAATTAATATTTCACAAAATTTTTGAAACCCCGTCATTATCCGACGGGGTTTTTTATTTACTTTGTAAGCTATGAAGAAAAAAATAATTACCGGTTTTCTGCTTACGGGTATCTTGGTTGGTGGTTACGCCGCTTGGCAGGTATTCGGCCCCACTGTCTCGGCCCCCGAAAATAAATATTTCTATATTAAAACAGGTTCTGTTTATAGCGATGTTAGGCAGTCGCTGATTGATCAGAAAATCATCAGTAATACCTGGTTCTTCGATTTTGTATCCAAGCAATTAAAATATCCCAAACTTGTAAAAGCTGGCCGTTACCAGGTAAAAAGTGGTACCAGCATGTTTAACTTGTTACGTATGTTGCGTTCGGGTAACCAGACGCCAGTTAATCTCGTCATCAATAAACTAAGATTGCCACAGGACCTGGCACAGAAAATTGCTGCCAATTTTGAATGCGATTCGGCCAGTGTAATGGAAGTGCTCACTAATGCAAAAACCTTGTCTCAATATGATGTAAACAGCAACACCATTCTGACAACGGTTATTCCAAATACATATAGTATGTTCTGGAATTCATCGGCCGAAAAAATAATTGATAAGCTGCACAGCGAAAAAGAAAAATTCTGGACCGAAGAAAGATTGGCCAAAGCAAAGGCCATGAACCTTACGCCCAAGCAAGTGTACAGTATGGCCAGTATTGTAGAGGAAGAAACAAATAAAGAAGACGACAAAGGTTTAATTGCCAGTGTTTACATAAACCGCATATCATCGGGCATGAAATTGCAGGCCGACCCAACGGTTAAATTTGCCATGAAAGATTTTAAGTTAACGAGAATATTGTTTGCACACCTGAAATACGATTCTCCCTTTAACACTTATGTATATGCCGGATTGCCGCCGGGCCCCATATGTACGCCTTCTATAAAAACTATTGATGCGGTTTTGAACGCACCAGAAACCAATTATATATTTTTTGTTGCAAAACCCGATTTTAAAGGATACTCAAACTTTGCAACGACTTATGCCGAGCACCTTGTATTCGCAAAATTATATCAGCAAGCTTTGGATAGTTTAATTAGAGCCAAGGCTAATAAATAGAACACGGATAACACAGATGCGGCGGATGAAAACGGATTTTTTTAAACCTATTAATAAATCAGTGTCAACTCGTTTAATCTGTGTCATCAGTGTTCCATCCATCAATTTAGTTAACTTGCGGCAACAGCCTTATTTGAATGACTAAACTCGAACGCTTAATAATAACCACAGCACCCATTGCTTTTATATTAAACAAAAGCAAACACTGGTATCTGCCCGGTTTTGAAGGTGTACCGCTTTTTGACGTAACACGTTTTTTTTATAAGCAAATAAAAACAGTTGGTTTAAATGAACGGGCATCGGCTATTGCCTACAACTTTATCATGGCCATACCGCCGTCATTTTTATTTTTATTTACGCTTATACCCAATTTACCTTTTATTAAAAAGAAGGAAATACTGAAGCAAGTGTCGCTGATAATAAAAGACATTATACCGGCGGAAGGTTACAATAAAACCATCATAAACTTTATTCAGGTAACATTTTTTGATACACCTGTGTTTGGACTTTTATCATTCGGTTTATTACTGGCACTGTTTTTTGCCAGCAATGCCATGATGGGCCTTATGCGTTCCTTCAATAAAAATTATATCGGTTTCGAAAAAAGAAAAGGCCTGCACGACCGCTGGATAGCGATCCGACTTACAACCCTCATTTTCGGATTAGTGTTAGGCTGTCTGGTAATACTTATTACACAGGGTGCCGCTTTGAAATTGTTTGGCCTCAAAAGTGCATTCTGGATAGATATAATTGGTTATGTACGCTGGTTGGTCATTATTGCACTTGTATTTTATTCTATTGCATTCATATACAAATACGCCCCGGCAGTACAAAAAAGATGGAGCCTAATGTCTCCAGGCACTATTCTGGCAACCTTTTTATGTATCATGGCATCTCTGGGCTTTTCATATTTTGTAAATAGTTTTGGCAGGTACAATGCACTCTATGGCTCTATCGGAAGCATCATAGTTTTAATGGCGCTCATTTTCATTAATTCACTGGTATTACTTGTTGGCTTTGAGTTGAACGTAAGTATTAAATCGCTTAAAGCCATTGCCGAAAAACGGGATGCCGAGGAAAAACTGCTGGAAGGCACTAAAACAAATACATGAGTGGTTTTCAATTGAGACCATCTATGCTTAACTTTAAGCTTAAATTTATAATCATGAAAAAGATATTTTACAGTTTTCTAGCAGTTGCTACATTAGCAACATTGGCCTTTACAACGGGTGGCGACCCTATTCAAATTGGCAGCACCATGCCCAAAGCCGATCTTAAAATGCAGAATATTGCGGGTATTAATACCAGCATGAAAGATGCACTTAAAGCCAATGGCGTTTTGGTTATGTTCAGTTGTAATACATGCCCCTATGTAATAAAAAATCAGGAGCGTACAACAGCCATCAGTGAATACGCTACCAAAAACAATATTGGAGTTATTATTTTGAACAGTAACGAAGCTTACCGCGGTAACGAAGACAGTTTTGATGCCATGAAAGCCTACGCAAAAGACCAAGGATACAAATGGAATTATGTAGTAGATAAAGATCATTTGGTTGCCGATGCCTTTGGC
>JBBKXU010000032.1:0-3172 GCA_037969645.1 Ferruginibacter sp.
GAACATGAGTAAGACATTTAATAAAAATTATACTGAAACATTCAGGTTTATTGATACCAGCGGCGGTATTAACCACAGCTTTAAACATTTAAACCCTTATGCCGGTGGCGGGTTCGATATCAGCTATGTGGCTTTTAATACCCTATTTGGCAAATTTGATCCAAATCGGGTATCTGAAACCTTCAAGAAATTCCAGGATTACAGGCTGGTATTATCTGAGCGTTTAGGTAAAGCCAATCAGTATAATATTGATAACGGAAACACCACACCTGATGCCGAAGGCTATTATTATGGATACGGTAAATATGCAATTGATGTCTTGATACCATCATTTATAGCAGCGTATTCCGGTAAAGATCCCAATACCATTTCGCTGATCAATCAGAATAATCCAAACATCAAATCAAATCCGTTCAGGGGTATTAAACCCAAGCTGAACTGGAAACTAGATTACAACGGATTAAGTAAGGTTAAGCCGCTGGATAAGATATTCACCAACTTCTCTGTATCACATGGTTATACTGGAAACCTCAGTATGAATGGGTTTACATCGGCTTTGTTATACGAGGATGTATCGAGGTATGGATATCCATCATTCTACGATACCTTATCAAAAAATTATATCCCTTACTTCCTGTTACCAAATGTGAGTATTGGTGAACAGTTTTCACCATTAGTTGGTATAGATATGATGTTTACAAACCAGTTGCAGGCCAAATTTGAATATTCAAAAAGCAGGCAGTTGAGTTTAAGTCTGATAGATTATCAGTTAAGTGAAGTACGCAGTACCGAATTTGTAATAGGCGCCGGTTACCGTAAGCGTGGAATGAAATTACTGGGCGGATTAAAACTACCCAAATTCTTAAGTAAGGATGGCGGAAAAGCATTGGATAATGAAATTAATTTCCGCCTCGATTTCAGGATCAGGGATAACGTTACGGCCAACAGCCGCCTGGATCAGGAAAATAATTTTGCAACTGGTGGCAGCAGGGATATAACCATTTCACCATCCATTGATTATTTCCTGAACAACAGGATAAATGTGAAGCTGTACTTCGATCAGCGGCGGGTTAATCCATACATTTCGTCGAGTGCGCCCATTGTAAATACAAGAGCCGGAGTGCAGGTGAGGATTTCATTGACACAGTAAATATTATAATAGTCCCGGGCCTGTAGGTCCGGGCGCAGAAGCACAGAAAAAACTCAGGTTGGTTCTGTGCTTTTTTGTTTTAAGGATTTATTAATAGCTTGCTGAAGTTAAATGTAATACCATTTAACATTGAACTAAAAACAGGGATAACCGGTCTTCAAGGGCCCCCTGGCACATACTCCCGGGTAATTTTTAGCCGGTAAGTCGGTAAGACGGGGGAGTTTTAGAGTCATTGCAGATGCATCTTTCCGCCTTCCCGTCTTCCCGGCAAATTGGTCAGCTAAACGTTCATTTGTAAGTATTTAGTTCCGTAAGAGTGGCATAGGAGGGTTCTGCATCACCAAAGGTATTCGTCCTTTCTGTGCTTCTGAGTTTCCGTGGCAGCTTATTCTTAAGGCATAAAAAAAGCCCTTCGGTTTCTCGAAGGACTTTATGTAAAACCCAGCACTGGTTTTAGTTAACTTTTTTAAGCAGCATTACATAGCCGCAAATATCTTTTTTCTTTTTATTAACCTGAACGGGTTTGATCATGTGAAATTCAGAAAATTTAGGGATATAAGAGTAGCTGATAACATTACCATCTACATCGCCCCAATATTTTTTCTGATAAACAACCTGCTTTTCATTCCAGTCAAACATACGTACCTCGTATAATTTTGAGCTCATATCACCAATAAATACAAACTGGTACCAGCTTCCTTCATTCAACGGAACAATAACCGGCATTTCATATTCGCTTACCATTTGCATGGAAGCTTCTTTAACCACCATAAAGCCTTGTTTTGCCAGTAAAAGTTTCATGCTGTCGGCCTGCTCCAGTATAGTGGGTGACATGCAGGGCTGCTGACGTATTACATCCTGTGCAGTAGCGGTAAATCCAATAAGGAGTAATCCTATAATGGCCGAAAATTGTAAACGGTTTTTCATTTTTTACTTAGTCTAGTGGATACGGATTACTATACAATTCTACTGCTTAAACTGGAATCAATGATATTTTTATCTTGTTCCGGTTTACGAAACTCATAACGTGTTGCCTGTTCAATTATTGCTGTAAATTAATGAATATGGAATTTTTAATTTTTAGCGGTTGTTTTTACTGTTTTTTATGGAAATAATACGTGCCGGCCTGTTGTGTACAGGTAATTACCAGGTCATTTATACATACATGATCAGGTAAATTTACGCAGTAAAAAACCGTGTCGGCAATGTCTTCGGCTGTTAAAGGAGTTAAACCGTTATAAGCCGCTTTAGCAGTTGCTTCTTCACCCTTAAATCTTACTAAAGAAAATTCAGTTTCCACAGCCCCGGGATGAATGCCGGTAACTTTTATATTATCTTTCAACAGATCAATACGCATGGCTTTGGTAATGGCATCTACGGCAAATTTGCTGGCACAATACACATTGCCTTTTTCATAAACTTCCTTGCCTGCAACAGAGCCCATGTTTACGATATGTCCTTTTTTTTCTTTAATCATGAATGGAACAACGGCTTTACTTACGTACAGTAAACCGTGTACATTGCTATTGAGCATAGTATCCCAATCATCGATATCGGCATCTTCAAAACTGTCTTTACCAAGTGCAAGCCCGGCGTTGTTGATGAGCACATCTATCCTTTGCCAGGCTTCGGGTAATTGAGAAAAAGCAGCTGTAACTGCCTGCCGGTCCTGTACGTCAAAACACAAGGTTAACACCTGTATTCCAAAATCTTTTTCAAGATCTGTTTTCAACTGGTTTAGTCTTTCCTTGCGGCGGCCTGTAATGATGAGGTTGTGATTTGCAGCGGCAAATTTTTCAGCACAGGCTTTACCAATTCCTGCAGTAGCGCCTGTTATTAATACGATTTTTTTCATAGCTGCAAAATAATGGATGAGAATGAATTAGTGCCACAAAGTTGCACAGAGGTTTTACACAGCGCCAGACATATGCCACAAAGTTGCACAAAGGCTTGCACAAAGGGCACAAAGTAATTCGCTGCCGTTGTTGGTCGCTGACCAACAACTTGTCACACATTTGGGGG
>JBBKXU010000033.1:0-5742 GCA_037969645.1 Ferruginibacter sp.
CGATTATTTTAAATGCCACTAATTTTCTGCCTTATTTTTTCAGTTTAAATTTATACTTTCCCTTTACTTCCCCGTCTCCTTTTTTATCCCAAACCCTGAACTGCACAGAAAATTCATCAACGCCCGAGTCTGCCTGTGTTATCATAGCAGACAGGCTTATTACTTCAGCGTCAATCGGGTCAAGCCCTTCAATCTCGTAGTCTTTAAAAATATCATCAGCGCTAACCACTACCCGGCCGGCAGGGGTTACGATTCGCTCTGATGCGCCAACAAATGATTTACCGTTTTCCTTAACCCAACCTGTATCAAGCTTTATTACTAAGTAAATTTTTTCACCAATTCGGGCTTCGTTTTTATCCAAATAATTCCTGTCCGCATCCATTAAATACGCTTCCTTCAGCTTTACACCGGTTGCGTCCAGATCAATGTCATTTTTGATAATGGCTCCGTTCAGTGCAGTATTGTCTTTTGACGTAACGGATTTGGTTTTTACTTTTGATTTACTGTCGCCTGTTGAACAGGAAAAATTACAACTGGCAATTAACGTAGACAAAATAATAACGTAACATACTTGTATTGCTTTCATGATTTTAGTTTTAATGAACAAAAAAGCTTTAAGTGGCATTGTAAAAGAGAAAGCAGAAATAAAAAACTTTAATTTTATGTCTTCTTTCATTTGAAACAACAAAATATATAAAATATCCCGTGTTATTTAATTTTAGCTGACTTAATTTTATACTTATGGATCTCACAATTTATTTTGAAGAAGCCGCACAGGTTTCCGTAGCATTTATTATCGGTGCCGTCATCGGGCTCGAACGTGAGTTCAGAAGCAAACCCGCCGGCTTCAGGACCATGATCCTGATTTGCGTAGGCTCCTGCCTATTTACTATTCTTTCTAAAGAAGCCGCTGCCGGCAGTGCCGACAGGATAGCCAGCAACATTGTAACAGGTATTGGTTTTATTGGTGCCGGCGTAATTTTTAAAGAAGGCATTACCGTTAATGGCTTAACAACGGCCGCACTTATTTGGGTAACTGCCGCTTTGGGTATGGCCATAGGTTACCACAATTACCCTTTAGCTATTGTGGTTTCGGCCATGGTAGTGGTTGCTTTGTTTGTTTTGGAACCTGTTCAACGTTTTATAAACCGGTTTCATAAGGTAAAAGATTACAAAATACGTACCATTGCATTAGGTGAAAATTTTAATACCGAGCTGGAAGATTTTTTTAAATACCATGGCCTAGCCTATCGCTGCATGAAGTTCACAAAAGATAATAACGATGCCATTTATCTTTATCGCATCAGCTCGCCAGACAGAAATTACGATATGGTGAGCCAGTTTTTATTAAATCATAAAGATGTAAGAAGTTTTGAAGTGTAGTATTAACCATTAAATTTTTAAGATGTCATCTATTTTATTTGAAATAAAAAATGCAGTTGCATTTATAACATTAAATCGTCCCGATAAATTCAATTCCTTTAATCGAGAAATGGCTTTGCTGATGCAGGCAAAACTGGATGAAGCAGCTGCTTCGTCTGAAGTACGGGCGGTTTTTATAACAGGCGCAGGTAAAGCTTTTTGCGCAGGGCAAGATATAAGCGAACTGGTAGGCGACAACAAAATTGAAATTGCACAAATACTCAGTGAACATTATAACCCAATTGTACAGCGAATTAGAAAAATGCCCAAGCCCGTGATTGCAGCTGTAAATGGTGTGGCAGCAGGTGCCGGCGCTAATATTGCTTTGTGTTGCGATGTGGTTGTTGCAACTGCATCAGCATCATTTATACAAGCCTTTAGCAAAATTGGTTTGATACCCGATAGCGGCGGTACATTTACATTACCTCGTTTAATTGGTTGGCAAAAAGCAAGTGCGTTAATGATGACCGGCGATAAAGTTATAGCTGCAGATGCTGAAAGAATGGGTATGATTTATAAAGTTTTTGAGGATGATAGTTTTGAAGCTGAAAGCAAAAAGATTGCAGAAACCATTTCGCAAATGCCAACTAAAGGACTGGCATTTACAAAACAAGCGTTAAATCAGTCTTTTGTTAATAGTTGGGATGAACAATTAGCTTTTGAAGATAAATATCAACAAAAAGCAGCAACGACTGACGATTACAACGAAGGCATCAATGCTTTCCTTGAAAAGCGAAAGCCCATTTTTAACGGCAACTAATTTCAATTTTAAAACAATATACATGGAGGACCTGTCGTCATATTTTTTGTTACGTAATGACATCACTTTTTTAAACTTTGGCTCGTTCGGCGCTTGTGTAAAACCAGTTTTCGAACGTTACCAGCAGTTTCAATTGGAGTTAGAACAGGAGCCCGTGCAGTTTATAACCGTTACCGGTCCGCAGTATTTAGAGCAATCAAGAAAAGCCTTGGGTGCATATATAAATTGTAATCAGGATGATGTAGTTTATGTAACCAATCCTTCTTATGCGATTAACATTATTGCAAAAAGTTTAAAACTACAGCCCGGCGACGAAATACTTACAACCGATATTGAATACGGCGCTTGTGATAAAGCATGGGAGTACTATTGCAACAAAGCAGGTGCGCATTACAAGAAACAGCTTATTCAATTTCCCATTGCCAGTAAGGAAGATTTTATTGAGCAGTTTTTTAAAGGACTCACGGCTAAAACAAAAATGATTTTCATCAGCCACATTACCAGCAGTACCGGTTTGCGTTTGCCCGTTGAAGAAATTTGCAGCATAGCAAAAGAAAAAGGTTTACTAACTTTTGTTGATGGTGCTCATGGGCCTGGACAGGTTCATGTAAATTTACAAACATTGCAGGCCGATATTTATACCGGCGCCTGTCATAAATGGATGCTTACACCAAAGGGGAGTTCGTTCTTGTACATTAAAAGAGAATTACAGGATTTATTTGACCCATTGATCGTTAGTTGGGGTTATAAAGCCATGTTCCCATCTCATTCCCGTTTTTTAGATCACCACCAAATGCAGGGTACCAGAGACTTTTCAGCATTTTTATCCGTTCCAGAAGCCATCAGTTTTATGCAGAAACATAACTGGTCAATAGTTGCAGAACAGTGCCGATCGTTGGTACAAAAAAACGCAGAAGCATTCTGCAAATTATTGGGCAGTCAACCTTTGGCACCTATTAATGATGATTTTATTGCACAACTTTATAGTACCGAAATAAAAACCAAAGAACCGGAAAAGCTGAAAGCGCATTTGTATGATGAATACAAAATTGAAGTGCCGGTAATGCGCCATAACGACAAAGTGTATTTACGCTATTCCATAAATGCATTTAATACGCAAGCCGATTTAGATCGATTGTATGATGCAGTGAAATCAATCAAAGAGAAAACAAATTTCATCGAAGACTAAAACAAAAAATCATGCCAACAGCACCCGAAGTAGTGAGCCATATGATGGAAAACGATTTGTTCAGCCAGTGGCTGGGTATTGAAGTTTTGGAAGTAAAAGATGGTTACAGCAAAATAAAAATGACTGTACGTAAAGAGATGATCAATGGTTTTGGGATAGTGCACGGCGGAATTGCCTTTTCACTGGCTGATAGCGCTTTTGCATTTGCCTGTAATAACCGCAATGTCCTATCAGTTGCATTAGACACTTCCATCAATTTTATTAAACCTGTACATGTTGACGACGTGTTGATTGCTGAGGCAAAAGAACTGCATCACGGAAAGAGTACAGGCCTGTATCATATCAACATAACCAATCAAAAAGATCATTTGGTAGCACAGTTTAAAGGGTTATGTTATCGTACAGACAAATCATTGATAACTGGTAAATAAGTAGAAAAGTAAATAGGTATGTGAATTTAAGATTTCAACTTGCACTTAAAATTATTTATTTATGGATGAGTTTACTTTTGGTTTTGAAGAACTTGACCTTTGGAAGAAAGCAAGGGAATTTAAAAAAGAACTAAGTGTTGAAGCAAGAAAATTCCCTTATGATGAAAAGTTTAAATTAACGGACCAGCTAATAAGAAGTTCACGTTCTATCAATGCATTAATTTCCGAGGGGCATGGAAGATTCACATATGCTGATCAGCTTCATTATTGTGTTCAGGCAAGAGGAAGTTTATCAGAAACCATTAATCATTTAATTGATGCTTTGGATGAATCTTATATAACTTTTGAGACACTACAAATTTATAAGGTTAAAGGCAAAGAAATTGAAAAGCTTTTAAACGGCTATATGAATTATCTTAGGAAATTGCGGGATAAAAAATAAATAATTCTTCTAAGCCATTACTTTTTATACTTTTCTACCTATATACTAAATTATGATCTACGAATTTCAAGGATACAAACCAGTCATTCATGAATCTTCATTCATTCATCCGCAGGCCGCGGTAACAGGTAACGTAATTATTGGTAAAGATTGTTATATTGGCCCGGGAGCCGCCATCCGTGGCGATTGGGGACAAATCATTATTGAAGACGGATGCAACGTGCAGGAGAATTGTACCATTCATATGTTTCCGGGAGTAACAGTTGTGTTAAATGCAGGCGCTCATATTGGCCATGGCGCCATTATACATGGCGCAACCATTGGAAAAAACTGTCTGGTAGGCATGAACGCTGTGATAATGGACAACGTTGTTTTAGGGGACGAATGTATTGTTGGCGCCCTAAGTTTTATTAAAGCTGAGGAGGTTTTTGAAAACAGAAGTTTGATTGTTGGTAACCCTGCAAAAAAAATTAAAGAAGTTACCGATGAAATGATAAACTGGAAAACAGAAGGAACAGCTTTGTATCAACAGCTTCCAAAAGACATGCATCAAAGCTGGGCGGCATGTGAGCCGCTCAGAACTGTGCCTGAAAACTTACAATCTCAATCTTCCAACTACAAAACCTGGAACGAAAAAAGATAATTACTTCTCCAGTGCTTTCCATACGGTTTTTCCGGGTTTTGCTTCGGCGTCAAAATCGGGTATTTTACCATCCCCTTTGCCGGTAAACCCTCCATTGGGAGCGCCAAGGTAATTGCATTTCTCATCATATACTTCATTAAAGAAATCGCAGCAGGGCATCACCACATAATATACTTTTTTGCCTTTGTACATATATTCCATTACTGATTGTGGCTGTTCATGAGCTTCTTTTAGCTTAAAAGAATCTATCTTGTTTTTTATGCAGATGGGCAGAGCAACAGTTACAGCACCAGAATCCTTCAACGACTTTTCGCTTGCTGAAGTTGTAATTATAGAATCTTCAGCAATTGCAGATTGATTGCTCTTTGTAGAACCACAACTCAGCATTAAAGCCAGCGGAATTAAAACAAACTTTATCATTTACACAATTTTTATTTAATACAAATGTAAGATGATTAGAAAGTTTATTTCCACACATACATCATAAAATCAAGTTAACAGGCTTTAATCTTCAAATTTTACTGACCTTTGCGCCAATAATGGAAAAATCAAACTTTGTAGATCAGATAAAGATATTCTGTCGCAGCGGGCACGGTGGCGCCGGCAGCAAGCATTTTATGCGTAATAAATTAACTGCCTTGGGTGGTCCTGATGGTGGTGATGGCGGCCGTGGCGCACATATTATATTAAGAGGAAACACGCAGTTGTGGACCTTACTACACCTGCGCTACTATAAAAATGTTTTAGCCGAAGATGGCGAAAACGGCAGTAAAAATAACTCAAGCGGTAAAACCGGCAAAGACATCATAATTGAAGTACCGCTTGGCACCATCGCACGTGATGAAGAAACCGGCG
>JBBKXU010000034.1:0-3855 GCA_037969645.1 Ferruginibacter sp.
GTATTCATGCCGGGCATTTTGAAAAAGCTGATAAATTATTGACAGAAACGGAAGCCTATTTCCCATATGTGTTGCCAGCAATTGCGGATTTACGTGGGCGCAGGTATATGCTTGCCAATAATTCTAAAGCAGCCATTCAGTATTACAAAAATTACATAGACAACAGTAAAGACAATGAAGAAACCGTTATAGACCGCGTTGAAAATTTTAAAATAGATGGAAAAGATGCCAAGGCTGTAATTTACCATGTTGTTGATAAGCGAAGAATCCCCGCTTATAGTATGGCAAGATTATACGCAAAAGCCGGTGATACTAAACTGGCTTTAAATTGGTTAGAAACTGCGCTGGAATACGGTTTTAATTATTCTTTTGTGCTCAAATACGATCCTTACATGGACAAGTTGCGTAACAGTTCAAAATGGAAATCTTTATTGAAAGACATTTCTTTTAGAAATTACAGGGTTCATCGCTATGAACCGGCAGGTAGTAGCTTCTAAAAATTTAAAACCGGCCATATCTGATATTCTCAAAAGGGCGTTGCCGGTTACATACTACTGTTTTTTCAGTATTACACCAAGTGCGACCCGATTTAGTAAGGGTTTGAGATTTCACCTGATCAAAAATATTAGTCCATGAAATGGACGAACTCCTGTTAGCAAGACTTAAATTAGACTCTAATGTAGAAAACAAAAAATTCGTAAAGTAGCCACCAAATTGGGCGTTACTAATCGCCAACTGGTAAGGCGATGCAGCAGTTGCCATAATGGTGGTTGGCATAGCATTTAAAAACAGGTCGCGGCATTTGTTTGTACTCCAGAATACATCAAACATCCCTTTTTTTCCGCTTACAGCAGCATCCACTGCCATTGGGTTGGTACTGGTTACGTTATCATTACAACAATCACTTAAAATTAAGTTTAATCTGGCACCTTTTCTTTTTATCATGTCTCTGATGTCTTCCATGCTTAAGGAATTCTCGAGGTACTTTTTGTTTTTATCTTTCACCAAGTCTCTAAGATCAATATAAGGACCGGGGCGGCCATCCCGTGGTTGCCTAAATCCGTGACCTGCGTAATAAAACACAACAATATCTTTATCGCCAGGAGTTATAAAACTATTTATCTTGTTTAAAACAGTTTGTTTGGTAAACCCTTCATCGGTTACTGTCTCGTACACAAAAGTACCGATACCTAAAAAATCCTTTACTTTTCCAAAAAACTTAATAGCGTCGTCCATGCCTTTGCGGTTGGCTGTTCCAATAAGCTCGTCGGTAACGTTGGCAACTATAAGTAAATAAAGTTTCACGTTGCGTTCAGATGTGGTTAAAGCTTTTGCAGTATTGGTTACAAAAATATTTCGGTAAAAAACATCGTAGGGTTTAAAATAGGAAAGTACAAACTCCTTTGTCATGTCATTTTGCTCAAGCGTGGAAATTTTACTGAATTTAACCAGATCGGAGTTACAATCTGTTGCAGAGTTAGTGAACCCCTTCGGTTCAAATAAACCTGATGCCGTATCTTTCACTAAACAGATATATTTAGGAAAGCTAATGCCAGGATCGGTACTTTCAATAAATTTCGGTTTCGTAAGTTTATAATATATCCAGTCACCATTGGTGCAGCCCGGACCAGCTGTTACAAGTTCTTCTATTGCTTCAAAATCTACCAATGCACTGTCTTTTGCTGCAGCTGTTTTAAACCGAACTCTTAAATTTCCTTTCCCATCATTATAATCAATAAAAAATGCATCACACTTTAGTGTTTCCGCATTGTTTGGTAACGTAAACGACAACTCATAAACTGATTGAGCATGGGCTGAAAAACTAAATACAGAGATAGACAATATGATTGTAATAATTTTTTTCATAAGCTTGTTTGTTGACAAAATACTGAAAAATGATTACAATAGTTGATCCGTTACTTGATTTTATGAAAATTTAATCGTAACCTTACGGTCTAAAACCTAAACTAATGAACAAACAAAACAAAACAAAACTGCAATTTATTCTTGGAGGAATTTTATTTTTAACTGTTGCTTTTGCGGCATGTAATAGCGGTGATGCTGCTAAAGAAACACCTGTTGATACTACTAAGCAAGAGATGCCTGCACCTGCACCAGCTGCAAATGACAGCATGGAAGTTACTCCTGGAAATGTAGCACCAGTTACTGACGGCAAGCCTTAATCTTCCTCTTTTTGAGGATAATTTACCGTAATCTTGGTACGTTTCATTTTAAGTTTATTACCGGCAAATAATGGCCGGTTTTTTGTTAGCCATTTAATCAGCCAATGTTCAACGCGGTGATGTAGCGGTATTAAAACTGCAGCAATGGCAACAAAAATCAGCATTTCGTACACGGGTGTATGATGCGTAAGTTCCTTAACAAAAGGATGAAGAAGAAGTGTTAAATATTCAAACAAAATCAACAACGAGAGTATTCCCGCAATTTTTATTACACGAATAGGAATCTTTATCCTGCTTAATAAAAGAGTAAACATAAAAAAAGCCGGAATAAATAAGGCAATAAACAACAATTGTAATTGCTGTTTTCTTTCCTCTTTTGCTACTTTTAAATTTTCTGCAATTTCCAGTTGTCTTACCTGCTCATTACTTGAAAGTACCTGCGTTTCCCGTATTCTGCCTTTACTATTTATGGTATCATTCAAATTCTGCAAATAATTCATGTAATAGAACGAACTGTCCATATTTTTTTCTGACCTGAATTGCGTAGATAAAAATTTAACAGCCTCCAGTTGCCTTGGTAAAAAACCGGCTTTAGTTGCCATATTCAGCGATAGCCTTGCATAAGCTAAAGCTGAATCTTTGTTATTCAATTTAGTATGTAATGTTGCCAATCCCAAAAATGCTTCACAAAGCAGGTCATCATCTTCAGCTTCCTGTAAATAAACTACTCCACTTTTGTAATTGGCCATTGCTAACAGATATTGCCCTGTTTTTAAATAATTATTCCCCAATCCAATCATCGACATTCCCTCATAATACCTTTCTTTTATACTCCTTGCAATGTTGAGTGATTTATTAAAATAATTGAAGGCAGAATCATTTTCAAGAAGTTTGTCATAAACATCACCAGTATTTAAAGCTATTTTAAATTTCACAGCATCTGCACTATCAACTTGCCTCACAACTGAATCTGCTTTATAATAATAGTCAAGCGCCTTATTATAATCTTCCAGATTTACGTAAACTATGGCGATATTCATTAGCGTACCTGCAAGTTTTTCCGGATTGTTTGCTTGTTCTGCCAGCTTCAGCCTTTTAATATTATACTCCAGCGCAAGCGGAAAATTTCCAATTAATCTAAAAAGGATCGCCATTGTGCCCAAACTCCTTGCCTCGCCATCTGCATATTTAATTTTTTTGGCCAGAGAAAGAGCTTCACTGCTTATTGTCAAAGCTGTTCTGGGGTCAGTAACACGTAATTCATACCCTAGTTCACACATAAGGTCAACACGGTCAGCATCATTTTTTTCGTTGCTTAACAGTTGATATAAACTGTCTGTGGTGCTTTTTTGAGCCAGCAGACACACCGGTAACATAAAAAATAATAAGAAAAGTATTTTCCGGCTCATGGCAGCATTTGGTTATTTGTTTAAAATTATAGAAAACTCCTTGATTTATAAAAGATTAAACTAAAAGCTAACGGATATTATTAATAGTCAATGGGTATTATAATATCAACCTGTGTCAAATAATTTTAGTATGAAACTGCACCAATATCAACTTAATTTTGGCAGAACCAGTTTTTTTTTGTATAATATGGGTAATTAGGGTAATAATACCCAGTAAAATAAAACAAAACAATAATATATATGATGAACGTAATGAATTATCA
>JBBKXU010000035.1:0-6896 GCA_037969645.1 Ferruginibacter sp.
GTTTTATTCTTTCCCATCTTTTATCTCTGTCCATCGCATAATACCTGCCACTTATGGTTGCAATTTTGCCAGTAGTTTTATTCATATGGTCATTCAATTCTTTGATAAAACCTATCCCGCTTTTCGGATCACAATCTCGTCCATCAGTAAAGGCGTGGACGAAAACACTATTTAAATCTTCTTCATGACAGATATTTATTATTGCTTTCAGATGATTTATATGTGAATGCACTCCTCCATCACTTACCAGTCCCAGCAAATGCAAAGGCTTATTGTTTTTTTTTGCAAAATAGATAGCTTTTAGAAGCGTTTCATTTTTTGCAAATGATCCATCTTTGACCGCCACATTAATTCTTTGTAATTCCTGGTAAACAATTCTGCCGGCCCCCAAGTTTAAATGGCCAACCTCGCTGTTTCCCATCTGCCCATCTGGCAGTCCAACCTGCTCTCCACATGTCACCAAAGTGGTATTTGGATATTTTGCATATAAAGAGCTAACAAACGGAGTATTAGCGTGTTGTATAGCGTCGCTTTTTTTATTTGTTCCCAAACCCCAGCCATCCATAATAATGAGAATAACTTTCTTATCTTCCATATGTTAAAGCTAAAAGAATTGCAGCTAATAGCAATTGATTTTTGTCTTATGTTATTAAATAAGCGCCAATCTGCACACTTTTTATCAGTCTTGGCACGTTTTTAGCAATTTTACAGCAGACAAATAAAAGCATACTATGAAACGTTTTTTTACACTTTTTGCCATTGGAGCTATTTTAAGTTCGTTTGCAACTTTTTCGAGTATTGATGAAATAATCAATGCTGTGAAAGAAGGTAATGCTTCGGAAATTGCTCGGTATTTTGATAATACGGTGGAGATAAATATGCCCGATAAAAGTAATAGTTACAGTAAAAGCCAGGCAGAGTTAGTACTAAAAGACTTTTTCAATTCGAACGCTGTTAAAAGTTTTACTGTTATTCATAAAGGAGAAAACTCAGGATCACAATATTGTATTGGTACATTAGCAACCAAAAACGGCACTTACCGCACCACAATTTTTATGAAACAAAAGGGCGATAAACAGCTGCTTCAGAAAATTACATTCGAAAATTAATCAGTTTAAAAAAATAATACAGACCCCGAAAATTTCGGGGTTTTGTTTTTGTATTCTTCCCGTAGCTTTGTTGCTATGAATTTTAATGAACAATTAGATTTACTAATAAAAAATGCACTCGCCGAAGATATTGGCGATGGAGATCACAGCACGCTTTCGTCAATTGATGCCGCTGCTGAGGGGAAAGCTGTATTAAAAATTAAGGAAGATGGTATACTCGCTGGTGTGTTTGTAGCAGAAAAAATTTTCAAGTACATGCAGCCCGATATTGTTTTTACAGCCTTTAAGAAAGATGGTGAAGTAATGAAGTATGGCGAAATTGCTTTTGAAGTAAAAGCAAAAGTGCATACCATATTGCAATGCGAAAGGCTGGTATTAAATTGCATGCAGCGCATGAGCGGTATTGCCACATTGACCAAACAATACACGGAAAAATTAATGCCTTATAAAACAAGATTGCTTGATACAAGGAAGACCACGCCCAACTTTCGATTGTTAGAAAAGGAAGCCGTTAAAATTGGTGGTGGCGTTAATCATCGCTTTGGTTTGTACGATATGATTATGCTAAAGGATAACCATATTGATTATTGCGGCGGTATTGAAAAGGCAATTACAAAAGCCTATGATTATGTGCAGGCAAAAAAATCGGGCTTGAAGATTGAAGTGGAAACAAGAAGTATTGAAGATGTGAAAAAAGTAATGGCCGTTGGAAAAGTAAATCGCATAATGCTGGATAACTTTACGCCGGAACAAATTAGCGAAGCGCTAAAAATTATTGACGGAAAGTATGAAACCGAAGCCAGTGGCGGAATTAACATTGATAATATAGAAGCGTATGCGGCTACTGGGGTTGATTATATTTCGAGCGGCGCCATTATTCACCAGGCAAGGAGTTTAGATTTGAGTTTGAAAGCTGTAGCGATTTAAAATTAAAACTATGTCGAAGAAAAAAATAAATTCACTGGGCGGATTAGTTTACTCAACCGACCCAAATTTTAAATTGCCTGATGAAAAGGAGGAAGTGCAGGAAACCATCGAATCATCTCAGCAAAAAATAAAAATACGTCTTGATACTAAGCACCGGGCAGGTAAAGCTGTTACTTTAGTTGAAGGATTTACCGGCACGACAGCAGACATAGAGGCTTTGGGAAAAAAACTTAAATCCTTTTGTGGTACCGGCGGCTCAGTAAAAGATGGCGAAATTATTGTGCAAGGCGATAACCGGGAAAAGGTTTTGCTGTGGCTGCAAAAGAATGGATACAAATCAGCAATGAAAATTTAATTTCTGCATCGACGAATTCAGCTTGGCAAATAATCCCGCTCTTTCTGAGTCCGATCCAATACGTCTCGTTTAAATCCAACGAAAGAATTTCTAAAACGGCTTCTTAGTCTTTCTTATCCTTTTCTTCAATACTCAACGCCCCACTCGGACATTTTGCTACCTGGTTGACAATCTGTTGGGTTTCAGCCTGGCTCATGTCAATCCATGGTTTTCTGCGGGGATTAAATACATCGGCGAGTCCACGGGCGCAAATGCCGGAGTGAATACAGACATCAGGTTTCCAAACTACTGTTGTTTCTCCATTACTGTAATGATGTGTTGTTTGTGCCATAAAATTTAGTTTAAAAGTGAAGCTTGTTGTAAATTACAATAATTAGGATATTTTATCCGTAATTTTATAGTAAACAATAAACATGATTTCTAAAATATCAGAAGGTATTACCATCAGCGTGGAAACATACTACCAGCCTGAATACAGCAATCCTGTTAACAGCGAGTTTATGTTTGCTTACCGCATCAGCATTGAAAATAATAATGCTTTTCCGGTAAAGCTTTTAAGCAGGCATTGGTATATCTACGACAGCAATGGCAGTTTACGGGAAGTTGAGGGTGAAGGTGTTGTGGGTGTTCAGCCGCAAATTAATCCCGGAGAGTCTTATCAATATGTAAGCGGTTGCAACCTCCGCTCCGAAATTGGCAAAATGCATGGCACTTACATGATGGAAAATATCAACAACAATAAACCGCTTGAAGTGATTATACCTTCGTTTGAAATGTGTGCCCCGTTTAAACTCAATTAATTTAGTCTTTTCTTACCTTATTTTGACTTACCTTTAAGCGTTAAACAGCTGGTGATATTGGGTTTTCTTTAAGAATACTCTACTAGGACTGATATCTAATAAAACCGAAAATCTATAATGGCAAAAATTACATTTTCAAACAGTAATAACGAATTTTATCAAAGCTTAAAAGCTTCTGTTGATGCTTATTTTAAAGAGCGCAACATAAAGAAAACCGGCGATTGGAGATTGTTTAGTAAAACAGTGATTTTGATTGGGTCGGCGATTACTATTTACTTGCTTTTAATGCTTACAAATTTGAATGGCTTTTTAGCCTTAGCCTTATGTGGTTTGCTTGGATTTATTTTTGCTTCAATAGGATTCAGTGTAATGCACGACGCCAATCATGGCAGTTATTCAACCAGGCCAAAACTTAATGATTTATTAGGCTTAAGTGCAAATGCCATGGGTGCCAGTTCTTTTTTCTGGAAACAAAAACACAATATTATTCATCATACATATACCAATGTTGATGGGATAGATGATGATATTGCAAAGAGCCCTATCATACGCCAGTGCGAAAGTCAGAAATGGGTACCCGCACATAAAATTCAGCATTTGTATTTGCTGCCTGTTTATTCACTGTCATCTATCTTCTGGATTTTTGTGATGGATTTCACCAAGTATTTTACCCGTAAAATATATACAACCGATGCTTGGAAAATGTCAACTAAGAATCATGTGATTTTTTGGGCAACAAAGGCAGGCTATCTTACATTTTACATTGTACTGCCTATTATGGTTTGGGGTGTTTTGCCCTGGGTTGCCGGATTTTTATTTTTGAATGTAATTATGGGGCTTACTTTATCGCTTGTTTTTCAACTGGCGCATGTGGTTGAAAATACCGAGTTTGAGCATATTGGCTTGGATGAAACAAAACATGTTGAAACTGCTTGGGCAGAGTTTCAGTTAAAAACCACGGCCAATTTTGCCATGGGCAATAAAGTTATTTCTTGGTTTGTTGGTGGATTGAATTATCAAATTGAACATCATCTTTTCCCCAAGGTTAGTCACGTACATTATCCCGCCATCAGCAAGATTGTTATGGAAAAATGTGCCGAGTATAATTTCCCGTATAATAAGTACGATACTATGTCTGAAGCATTGGCTTCACACTTCAGAGTAATGAAAAGCTTGGGCCAAAGTGCAGAATTGGTAATGCAACAGGGTAAGGCCGCTTAACTTTCAACGATAGAGATTTTTAAGGTTTGTATTTCGCTTGCTGAAAAATAGCTTCGGCATCGGCAGTCATTAGTTCCTGTAAACTTATTTTCGGATTCTTACTCATGTATTTTTTTACAATTTGCCAGCCGCAAAAACTGCCGGCATTGCCGGGTGATGCTTCGCCCAGTTCCTGCGTTTTTGGCCCTTCACCAATATAATTTTTTATGATGTTGGCATCAATAGTTTGCAGAAAATTGTTTTGCACAAATAAATCCCATACATAAGCCTCACGTTCGTTCATTCCTTTCAACTGCTCTTTGGTATAGCCGATTAATTTATATTCTTCTGTTTTTGGCAAGAGTTTACTGAGCACATAAAGCCGTTTTCCTTTTTCCACCATTTGCAGTACTAAGGATTTGTCTCCCATCTTTTCAGGATACAGGTCATCTATAATATTCCTCATGCTATTTACAGCAATATAGTCAGGCTCAAAGCGGTTGCTAATGTACTCAGGATATGTTTCCTGCACAAATGCTGATTTGTACAATGAGAAATTTTTGCCCAGGTGGTGTTGCAGTCCTATGATAATTGCATCATAAGAAATGATATCGCCATATCCGTCAAGCGGTCCGATATAGGTGATGATTTTATCAGGCGTTTTAAATTTCGGAAAATAATATTTTACATACTGTAAACCCTGCTTTATTTCTTTTTCATAAGGTTCAAAGTTTTTAAAAACAAGTTTGGCAGTATCATACACTTTTTTATAAGCTGTGGTAAAGCCATGTACGTATTCAGTTGCGCTTTCGGCCGACCAATTTGGGTCGGTATTTAAAATGGTAGCCAGGAAATTTTCTCCAAACGACGGGTATTTTGATATTAGTAGATCCAGGTTGGCAGTATAATTTGCAGAATCCAGCGTAAACAGATCTTTTTCAAAACGCATGGTTGTTAGATCAACTTTTATGTTTGATACATCAGGCGATTTATCGCCACCATTACATGAAACTAAAATTATTGACACCAGAACTGGAAAAAAATACTTCATTGATTATTGTTTTGCTGCTTACCCCGAAGCATTACTGTTTTTTGCAAATATCTGTTTTACCGCTGTTATTTTGTATTTATTAGTGTTAATTCGTGCCATTAGTGGCTTATTTTTGCCTTATGAAAATTTTCTTGGCACAGCAAAACTATCACATTGGCAATTTTGAAAGCAATACGCAAAAAATTATTCGTGCAATAGAATTGGCAAAACAGCAGGGCGGCGATCTCATCGTTTTCAGTGAGCTAAGTGTTTGTGGCTATGCTCCACGTGACTTTCTCGACTTTGAAGATTTTATCAATAAAAGCTATGCAGCCATTGATGAAATTAAAAAACATGCCGATACCATTGGCGTACTGGTTGGCGCACCAGACAGAAACCCCGTGAAGGAAGGAAAAGATTTATTTAACGCCGCTTATCTGCTTTATGAGAAAGAAATAAAAGCTATTGCACATAAAACCTGCCTGCCTAATTACGATGTGTTTGATGAGTACCGCTATTTTGAACCAGCTTACGACTGGAGCATTATGGAGTTTAAGGGTAAGCGAATGGCGGTGACTATTTGTGAAGATATCTGGAACCTAGGAGATAATCCGCTGTACCGCAACTGCCCCATGGATGAACTGATGAAGCAGCAGCCGGATGTAATGATAAACTTATCGGCTTCGCCATTTGATTATACCCATGATGAAGACCGTAAAGCAACTATAAAAGCCAATGTAACCAAATACAAACTGCCTTTATTTTATTGCAACGCTATCGGTAGCCAAACCGAAATAGTTTTTGATGGCGCTTCACTTGTCTTTGATGCTGCTGCTAACCTGTGTGGGCAGTTACCCATGTTTGAAGAAGCAATAGAATCTTTTATTTTGAATGATGACGGAACAATTGATGCAGCAATAATAGAACCCGCCGACCGTATGCCCGACAAAGAACTTGAACCGTCTGGCCTCGAAGAAAATCTGAACATAAAACATGTACATGATGCCATTGTGCTGGGCATAAAAGATTATTTCAGCAAGATGGGTTTTACAAAAGCCATACTTGGTAGCAGTGGTGGTATCGACAGTGCCGTTACTTTAGCGCTTGCAGTAGAGGCTTTAGGAAAAGACAATGTGAGGGCAGTATTAATGCCTTCTCAATTTTCAACAAACCATTCGGTTGATGACGCAGAGCAATTGAGTTTGAATCTGAGAAATCCGTACGATATTATCCCGATTGAAAATATTTATGAAAGTTTTTTAAAAGAATTGAAAGTCATTTTTAAAGACCTTCCGTTTAGTGTGGCCGAAGAAAATATACAAAGCCGTAGCCGAGGTAATATACTAATGGCCATCGCCAACAAGTTTGGATATATTTTATTGAACACATCTAACAAAAGCGAATTGGCGACCGGTTATGGCACGCTATACGGCGATATGGCGGGCGGGCTGGGTGTTTTGGGCGATTGTTATAAG
>JBBKXU010000036.1:0-5358 GCA_037969645.1 Ferruginibacter sp.
CCATCAAGGCTTGACTTCCCTTTTTTATTGCCTGCCCGAACCTTGCTTTATTTTTATCTGTGTATTCATCGAAATGTTTTTTACAGTTTCTGAAGTATGTTTTGCATCTGGCCACCAAACTTCAATTTCCTCAATAGCAACTGCCTTGCCTAAACCGGCAGTTACGGTTAGTGGATTCGATCCAAAACTACCACCCGTGTTTACAACATGATAAAAGTCTTGTAAACTTCCATCGGCCTGTTTTACTTTAATTCTGATTTTTGCACCAATGGCTGCTTTATTGGAACTAACACCTTCTAATTTTATTTTCAGCCAATGATTACCGTTGTTGGTACTGTTCTCAAACAACACATTTCTAAAGCGGTCACCTTCTGTTGCGCCACCCATAACGGTATAAATATCCTGGTCGCCATCATTATCAATATCGGCAAAGGCAACTGCGTGTCCTTTTTGAATATGACCGGTATTGGTAGCGTAGGTAATATCTTCAAATTTTTTTCCGGCAATATTGCGGTAGAGTTTATTGGGAGCAATGCTTGTAAAATCAGGAGCGCCGGTACCTAAATAAAAATCCTTCCACCCATCGTTATCAATATCTCCAAAATTGCATCCCATAGTGTAATTAACATGGGCAACACCGTAAGCCGCAGTTACATCGGTAAAAGTATTATCGCCATTGTTGTGGTATAGCCTTGGCTTTGCACCTAATGTTGGCAAACCTAGCAGATCACGTGCAGCATCTCCACCCACATCTCCATATAGTTTGGTGTCATAACCAGATACATACAAATCTTCGTAACCATCATTGTCAACATCAAAAAACCAAGTTGGGAAACTATGTATAGGTTCTTCCACTCCGGCAGATTTTGAAATGTCTTCAAAAATCCGCTCACCTGCAACTTTCCCCGGTTTATTCAGCCACAGTTTATTGGGTGCATTTAAAATAGAAAGATACAGTTCGGGAAATCCATCATTATTTATATCGCCCCAGATACAACCTTTAGCAAATGCCGTTATGTTCAATCCGTATTTTAGAGCTACATCTGTAAATTTTCCTTTTGTATTCATAAATAATTGACAAGGAAAACCTTCATGTGCCACAAAAAGGTCTATCCAACCATCGTTATTAAAATCGCCCCAAGTAGCGGTTTGCGTAGGTGCCGCAGAAAAAAGGCCTAATTCAATCGTTACATCGTCAAAGGTATTATTACCATTGTTTTTCAATAGAGAAAATGGAAATTTTGCATTCTTGCCAAGCCATCCGCCCCGCAACACAATAATATCGGCAAAGCCATCATTGTTATAATCTGCATGAATTAAATTGAGTCCGCCGGTAATTCCAACTAACCCCGAAGCCAAAGTTTCATTTTTGAAACTGCCGTCTTTTTGCTGATGCAGATATCTTATTTGGTCGCTTAGTCCGTAAGACGATGCCATAATATCCAGCAGTCCGTCATTATCCAGATCTTCCACAACACAGCCGCCCGAAATGCCATTCATATCCACCCCTTGTTTAACAGCAATATCCTTTAAGATAATATCGCTTTTGTTTTGAGTAAATACACCCGATTCAATCAGCCATTGCTTAGGTACTTCGGCAGGATATTTACCAAGCGTCATGTAAGCAATATTCAATAAATATCTCGACTGCAGATCATCAGGAAATTTATTCAAGAGCATTTTATAAACTTCAATAGCCGATTCAGATCCCGACGTTAATTTATGAAGACCACCGCCTTGTATGGGTATAATACAACTTTGTGCCGTATGATTGGCTGCACAGTTTTCCTGCTCCCCTTTTCTCATGTATGCAATAGCCAACAGGTCGAAAAACTGTTTGTACTCTTTTGTCAAATTATCACCTGTTATTTTCATTGCAGTGAGAATTTGATTGAGCACATTAATAGCTTCATTGGTATTGCCGGCATTTAATGCTTCGTTGCTGTATTGGAAATAATAATCAAGCCTTTTGTAAGGATCTTGTTCAGCGGTTAATTTTTTTTTGAATAATTCCATTCGGGCATTATTCATCAGGTAAAAATCTTCAGGGTTGGCGTTGCGACTCATGCTGTCAAGAATTTTTACCATCCTTAAAGTGCCGGCAGTTTGCTTCACTGTTGATACCAGAATAGTACCATCAGGTTCGCAGCAACTTTTCATTTGGGCATTGGCTGCCAAACTGAAAAATAAAATTTGTAAAATAAAAACACTATGCTTGTACATATAATTAGTTGACTGCCTTTTTTAAACTTTCCCTTTTTTAATATCTTCCACCACTCCCGGATCAAGCAACGTGCTGGTATCACCCAGGTTCTGCATTTCACCCTCTGCAATTTTTCTTAAAATGCGCCGCATTATTTTTCCGCTGCGGGTTTTGGGCAAGCCGGTAACAAACTGAATTTTATCAGGTTTGGCAATGGCACCAATTACTCTGGTTACTGTTTGCAAAATATCCTTTTTAGTATGGTCATCATCGCCATGTTTCTGGCTCATGATAATATATGCATAAATACCCTGCCCTTTCACATCATGCGGATAACCAACTACGGCACTCTCAACAACTCCGGCGTGCATGTTAATGGCATTCTCCACTTCGGCAGTACCAATGCGATGGCCGCTTACATTTAACACATCATCAACCCGGCCGGTAATGCGGTAAAAACCTTCTTCATTTTTTAAAGCGCCGTCGCCAGTAAAGTACAAGTTTTCGTAAGTAGCAAAATAATTAGTCCGGCACCTTTCGTGATCGCCATAGGTTGTTCTTAAGATAGAAGGCCATGGGGCTTTAATGCACAAATTCCCTTTCAACATACCCTCTTCATCTTTTTCTGTTATTTCGTTGCCTCTATCATCAACAAGCAAAGGCTGTACTCCTGGCAGAGGCAATGTGGCCCAGCTGGGTTTTGCAGGTGTAATGCCTGCTAAATTTGAAATTAATAGTCCACCCGTTTCAGTTTGCCACCAGGTATCAACTATCGGGCATTTTTTCTTACCGATATGCTCATCGTACCAGTGCCATGCTTCTTCATTAATAGGTTCGCCAACAGTGCCCAAGACTTTTAATGAAGAAAGATTTTTTCCTTTTAGCGGATCCAAACCATAGCTCATTAAACTGCGGATTGCAGTTGGTGCCGTGTATAAAATATTTACTTTGTATTTATCAACAATATCCCAAAACCTACCTGCATCAGGCCAAGTGGGAATGCCTTCAAACATTAAACTGGTGCCACCGGCACTTAAAGGACCGTATACAATATAACTGTGCCCGGTTATCCAGCCGATATCTGCTGTGCAAAAAAACACGTCGCCTAGTTTGTATTGAAAAACATTTACAAAAGTATAGTTGGTCCACAACATATAACCAGCTGAGGAATGAACAACGCCTTTTGGTTTACCAGTACTGCCAGAAGTGTATAAAATAAACAAGGGATCTTCTGCATCCATTTCTTCAGCAGGAAAATTAATTGTTCCATTTTGTTCCAGTTGATCTTCTGCATGCAACATTTCATCTTCCCACCAAACATCTCTTCCCTTTATCATACTTACCGGAGTTCTTGTTCTTGTATAAACAATAACACGTTTTACGGTTTTGTTGCCAATCAACGCATCATCAATAATGCTTTTTAGCTGAATGTCTTTTCCTCCACGATAAGCACCATCGCAGGTAACAATAAACTCCACGTTTGCATCTTCCAGTCTGTCTGCAATACTTTGTGCACTGAAGCCGCCAAAGATTACGCTGTGGATGGCGCCGATTCTTGCACAACCTAACACAGCATAAGCTAACTCGGGCACCATACCCATATATATACATACACGATCGCCTTTTTTTACGCCGTTGTTTTTTAATACCTGCGCAAACTGGCAAACCCTTTTATGCAGTCGGGCATAGGTCACTGTTCTCGTTCTTTCTTCCGGATTATTAGGTTCCCAGATGATGGCGGGTTTATCGGCCATAGTTTCTAAATGCCGATCAATGCAATTTTCTGTTATGTTGAGTTTTGCATTTTTAAACCATTCTACTTTTGGTTCTGTAAAATTCCAATCCAGTACTTTGTCCCATTTTTTACGCCATTGAAAGTTTTCTGCAATATTGCCCCAAAACTCTTCTGGGTCTTCAATGCTTTTTTTGTAATCCTGATGATATTGCTCCAAAGATGTTATCTGATAAGGATATGCCATAATTATTGATAAGTTTACTTTAGTGACAATTTAATATATTTATAACTACTTACTCCAAATTTCGTTATAAATAATAACTATGGCAAACTCTCCCCCCAAAGGAACTGGTTAAACACTGATTTATTGTATTTGTACTACAGTATTAACTAATAAACAAAGCGTTTAATTCAGTTGATGGAGTGTGCAGGTGAAATATAATTACCCCAAAATTTTACAATTCTCAAACAATACCCCCTTGTCTGGTATCTGCAGTGCATTACCTTTGCACGCTAAATGAAAAAAACGGCAACTATATTGGTTTTGATATTTTTAATAGTGCAGATTGCGCCAGCTATTTGTGCTGTATTTTCAATTGAAACTGCATTATTTATCGTAGATGAAGAAAAAGGTTCTGAAAAGACAGAACAAGGCGAAAATAAGGAGTTAATAAAATACATGAACGTTAAACCTAGCGAAAAAGAATATTCTCATAAGATAGAAACCGCTTTTCATCTGGCTGAAAAAATTCAGCTTTCACCCTGCCTGGAAAAACTTATACCACCTCCCGACTTTATTTAAAGCACCTTCGTTTTACGGAATACACTGCTATTCCGCCCTGTTGTTGTATATTTTATAAAATAATTAAATCATGCCTACTAATTTAAGTCCGGTTGCCAGGATACTAAACCTGGTTAAACTGGAAAAGAAAGAGATTTCTGCTGTATATTTCTATGCCATTCTAAATGGATTAATCCAACTCTCCCTGCCACTTGGTGTACAAGCTATTATTGGGTTTGTACTGGGTGCTTCCATGCGGGCATCGTTAATTGTACTTATCTCTTTGGTAGTGGCCGGTGTACTGGTAGCAGGCATCATGCAAATTAACCAGATGAAGATTATTGAAAAGATCCGGCAGAAATTATTTGCCCGGTATTCGTTTGCTTTTGCAAGCCATATACCACATATGGATCTCTATAAAACAGATCATATTTACCTGCCTGAGCTGGTTAACCGTTTCTTTGATATACCGGCTTTGCAGAAAAGCCTGTCAAAAATTTTACTGGATATTCCAACGGCTATTGTGCAGATCATCCTGGGATTGATATTGCTTAGTTTTTATCACCCGGCTTTTATTCTCTTTGGAATTGTACTCATTTTATTGCTTTGGCTTATACTGCAGTACAGCGGCAGGCTGGG
>JBBKXU010000037.1:0-7710 GCA_037969645.1 Ferruginibacter sp.
GTCCAACGACTGAGCATATTGCCCCCCATGTGTTGGATGATGATTGCGATGCTGTTGCTTTCCTCATTGGGTTGAAAATGAAAATCCTCATCGCTGAGTTGTTCAAAGGTTTTTTCGCCGAGTTCTTTGTAGTAGCTGAGACGTTTGATGGCGGATTGAAGGAATATATTACCAATGGACATGCTGTATAATTTAATGTAAGTTTATTAAGGTTGGTATCCTCTGGCATCGTCATCACCTCTTTTGTCTCCAACTGCGGTTATTGTTCTGTTCTTTGTAGAAGGGTTTTTTATCTGAATCAATTCCGTTCTGCCAATGGCACTTCTTTCTCTTACATCATAACCCATTGCTCTTAATTGGTCCTGTACTTCATCAGAAAAATTATATTCAACAGAAATTACATCGGGCAACCACTGGTGATGAAACTTCGGCTTATTAACTGCGTCTTCTGCGCTCATGTTAAAATCGAGCACATTTACCAACGTTTGAAACACACTGGTAATAATAGTAGTGCCGCCCGGTGTACCAACAACCAGATATGGTGAGCCGTCTTTTAAAACAATGGTTGGCGTCATACTGCTGAGCATTCTTTTGCCGGGGGCGATGGCATTTTTATCGTTACCAACCGCACCATACATATTGGGTACGCCGGGTTTAACGCTAAAATCATCCATCTCGTTATTTAATAAAAAACCTGCACCAGTAACAACGGTGCGACTTCCATAGCCTCCATTTAAAGTAGTGGTTACAGCCACGGCATTGCCTTCGGCATCTATCACACTTAAATGCGTGGTTTCTTCACTTTCATTAATGCTGCCTGCCAGCATCGTTTTGCTGCTGCCCGCTTTGCCGGGTTCGTAGTCTTTCATGCGCTCAGTTAAATAGGGCGTACTCACCAAAGTTTTTACGGGCACTTTTACAAAATCAGGGTCGCCTAAAAACTCCGCTCTGTCTGCATAAGCTCTGCGTTCTACCTCCGTCATTAACTGTACCGATGCGGCAGTTTGAAACTGCATGGCAGCAATATTTTTATCTTCAATCATCTTCAACATCTGCTGTAAAATAATACCGCCGCTGCTGGGTAAAGGCATGGTTAAAACCTGATAGCCTTTGTAATTAAAATCAATAACGGTTCTTTCTTTTGCCTGATACGTTTTTAAATCATCTAAAGAAATGATACCCTTGCCTTTTTGCATTTCGGCCACAATCAGCCGGGCAGTTTCGCCTTCGTAAAATCCTTTTTGGCCTTTGTCTCTTATGCGTTTTAAGGTATTGGCAAGGTCTTTTTGTATTAATAAATCGCCAGTTTCCCATTCGGAATCTTTTACAAATGCAATAGGAGACGTGTTCAGTTCTAAAAAATCTTTTCTGGTACTGTTAAATGAGGATGCTTGCGAAGCAGTTATAGCAAATCCTTTCTCCGCCAGGTCAATGGCGGGTTGTATTAATATTTTGAATGGGAGCTTTGCATATTTCATACTGGCGAAGAGTCCGGCGACTGTGCCTGGCACACCTGCAGATAAATGCCCATCCTGCGATAATTCCATCAGCGGGTCCCCATTTTTATCCAGATACATATCTCTGGTTGCTTTTGCCGGTGCTTTTTCCCGATAATCTAACGCAATGTTTTTTCCATCTTTTAAATGAGCAACCATAAAGCCTCCGCCACCAATATTACCAGCGCCGGGATAAACAACGGCCAGCGCTAACTGTGTGGCAATGGCAGCATCAATGGCGTTACCGCCCTTTTTTAAAATGTTCAAACCTACTATACTTGCCAGCGGATGAGCAGATACGACGGCACCATTGGAACAATTTACTTTTTTCTGAGCCTTGTAGTTTTTGCTGTTTATATTTTGAGCCTGGCCGGATATCGGCAAGGAAGCAAGAGATAAGAAGATGGAAGTAATAATTATGTTTCGAAGCTGCATATTAATTATTTTATCGAATTTACTTATAAACCGGGTTATTTAACGCAGCGAATTTTCGCATAAGTTCATATTATGGATAAGTGGCAGTCGTAAGTCGGCTGCTTTCTTTATTTTCACGTAATATTCTGGTAGAGCATTAAATGAAATCTGCCAAAATCTTATTAATTGAACAGGACAAAATCATCCAATGAGTATTAGAATATTATCAGTTATACTGCTTTTTATCAGCAGCAGTGTTTTTGCACAATTAAAATCGCCTGATGATTTTTTAGGCTATCCATTGGGCAGCAAGTTTACCCCGCACTATAAAATCGTTAATTTCTTTAACCTAACGGCTACATCCAATACCCAAATGATGAAGCTGGAGAAATATGGTGAGACCAACGAGGGCAGGGAGCTATTATTGGCTATTGTTTCTGCGCCGGAGAACATGGCAAAGCTGGAGGAAATAAGAAAAAATAATTTGCGGCTTACCGGTATTTTAAAAGATAAACCTGCTGATGCAACATCACCGGCAATTGTATGGCTTAGTTATAACGTGCATGGCAACGAAGCAAGTTCTTCTGAGGTTTCTATGAAGACCTTATATGAACTGTTGAATCCGTCAAATGCACAAACCAAAGCATGGTTAAAGAACACGGTGGTAATAATAGATCCTTGCTTAAATCCCGATGGCCGTGACCGTTATGTACATTGGTTTACACAAATGGTTGGCAAAAATGCCAATGCTGATATTAATACCAGGGAGCATAGCGAACCCTGGCCGGGTGGCCGGTTGAATCATTATAATTTTGATTTAAACCGTGACTGGGCCTGGCAAACACAGGTTGAAACGCAGGGCCGGATTAAAAAATACAACGAATGGATGCCGCAAATACATTGCGATTTTCATGAGCAGGGCGTAAGTAATCCCTATTATTTTGCACCAGCGGCTGAGCCTTTTCATGAAGTGATAACACCCTGGCAGCGGCAGTTTCAAAATACGATAGGAAGAAACCACGCAAAATATTTTGATGCCAATGGCTGGTTATATTTTACTAAAGAAATTTTCGATTTGTTTTATCCCGCCTATGGTGATACATATCCAACTTACAACGGAGCTATTGGTATGACTTACGAACAGGCAGGTCATAGTCAGGGTGGATTAGCAGTTGTAATTGATGAGGGTGATACGCTTACTTTGAAAGACAGAATTGCCCATCATTTTACCACCAGCATGAGTACAATTGAAATCGCTTCACAAAATGCGGGTAAACTTATAACCGAGTTTAAAAAATATTTCGACGATGCTAATACAGCTGGAATTGGTGAGTATAAAACCTATGTTATTACCGAAACCAATGCAGGCAAACGTGAAGCGTTGCGTAACTTTTTTGAGGTTAATGGCATCAAATACGGTAATGCAAATGCAAGTTCAATTAAAGGCTACAATTATTTTAGTGGTAAAGAAGAAATATTTACGGCAACTAACAGTATTGCAGTTTCTGCTGTTCAACCTAAATCGGCGTTGGTAAAAGTTTTATTTGAACCAAAATCGAAATTGAGCGATTCGGTTACTTATGATATTACTGCCTGGAGTGTTCCCTTTGTGTATGGCGTACAAGCTTATGCGGTTAAAGAGAAACTGGCAATTACAGATTATGTGTATACAAATGTAAATACGGCGGTTACTACAAACGCCTATGGCTACTTAATAAACTATAATTCATTTGCCGATGTAAAGTTTTTAGCGGCTCTTCTAAATGCAAAAATTAAAGTTCGTTACGCCGAAAAAGAATTTACTTATAATGGTAAGGTTTTTCAAAGAGGAACTATCGTTGTTTTAAAAAGACAGAATGAAGATAAGCTGCAGCAGTTTGCTGATCTGGCGCAGTCTTACAAAGCCGCTGTTACCGCAGTTAGCGGAGGTTTTATGGATGCCGGATTTGATTTTGGCAGCGAAAAAGTTCATTTGATAAAGAAACCAACGGTGGCGTTATTAACCGGCAAGGGCGTTAACCCCAATGCTGCCGGCGAAGTATGGCATTTGTTTGAGCAGCAATTAAATTACCCCATCAGTTTAATTAACGCTGATGAACTAAGTGTTGGTGATTTAAAGCATATTGATGTTTTAATATTACCATCAGGCAGGTACAAATTTTTAAAAGATAAGGATGCTGCCGGAGAAATAAAAAGCTGGGTACAGCAGGGTGGAAAAATAATTGCACTGGATAACGCTGCTGCCGAGATTGCAGGAGCCGACTGGGGTATCAAACTTAAGAAGGACGATGACGATAAGAAGGATGACAAAAAAGATGACAAGGAACTCTATAAAGATTTAAAGCGTTACGAAAACAGGGAACGGGATGGTATTGTGAATCATATTCCCGGCGCTATTTATAAAGTAGAGATGGATAATTCGCACCCGCTGGCTTTTGGGTATGGCGGTAATTATTATTCGCTAAAGCTGGGCAGCGATTTGTATGAGTTTATGAAAGACGGATGGAATGTAGGCGTTATAAAGAAAGAAACGCAAGCCGCCGGATTTGTAGGAAGTGCATCACGAGAGAAAATAAAAGACGGTACAGTGATTGGCGTGCAACCAATGGGCAGGGGTTCGGTTGTGTTTTTTGCGGATGATCCCATCTTCAGGAATTTTTGGGAGAACGGGAAGATGATGTTGGCGAATGCGGTGTTCTTGGTGGGTCAGTAAATCGTCATCGAAATGATTAAATTAATTTGTTGCTTCGCAACAAATAGAGATTGCCACAGAGGCACGGAAACACAGAGATGTTATAAGGGAAATTTATTTGCTTATGATATATTCAGATAATAAAACGGATTATCCGTTGCGGGATGAAACAGAGAAAATAATAGGATTAGCAATTGAAGTGCATAAGATTTTGGGGCCAGGTTTTTTAGAGATTGTTTATAAGGATGCACTGGAATATGAGTTGAACGAGCATGATTACCTTTTTGTAAGGGAAGAAGAATATAAAGTTCCTTATAAAAAGATAATATTGAAACATAAGTTCTTCGCCGACTTTGTTGTGTTCAATCAAGTGATAGTGGAGGTTAAGGCGAAACAGGGAATAATAGCAGGTGATGATATGGCACAAACTATCAACTATTTGAAAGTATCGGGTTGTAAAGTTGGACTGATTTTAAACTTTGCGGCTTCGAAACTTCAGATAAAACGGGTGATATTTTGATGTTGCTTCACAACATGATTGATTGCCACGGAGGCACGGAAACACAGAAAATACAAAATATGCTTTTAGTAAATTATAGAATTCTTAAACAAAAATTAATCATGTCCTCAATTTCAGTGCTTCAGCGTTTCAGTGGCAATATCAATTTGCGTAAGCAAATTCTTTTACTAATTCTTGTGGCTTTCTCTTGCATAGCAAATGCTCAAACGCCAAACTCGTATAGTTCTGCGGAAATTTTGTTGCAATTAAAAAAGCTCAATGTGCTGGGCACCGTGTTGTATGTCGCTGCACATCCCGATGATGAGAATACCCGTTTGCTGGCCTACTTCGCCAACGGTAAATTATACCGCACCGGTTACTTAAGTATGACCCGTGGCGACGGGGGACAGAATTTGATAGGTGATGAATTGGGTGTTGACCTGGGCCTGATACGTACACAGGAATTGTTATCTGCCCGTCGGATTGATGGCGCAGAGCAGTTCTTCAGTCGGGCATTTGATTTTGGCTACAGTAAAAGTCCAGATGAAACTTTGAGTTTTTGGAACCATGATAAAGTATTAAGCGATGTGGTTTGGGTGATACGTAAGTTCAGGCCCGATGTAATCATTACCCGTTTTCCTACAACTGGTGAAGGTGGGCATGGGCATCATACTGCTTCGGCCATACTTGCGGGCGAAGCTTTTGATGCAGCTGCAGACCCTACAAAATTTCCGGAGCAGTTAAAACAAGGTGTAACGGTGTGGCAGGCCAAGCGATTATTATGGAACACTTTTAACTTTGGTGGTAATAATACACAAAGCGAAGATCAGCTTAAACTGGACTGCGGAGATTACAATGCCATACTTGGTAAGAGTTATGGAGAAATAGCCGCCGCAAGTCGCAGTCAGCACAAAAGCCAGGGATTTGGTGTGGCAGCACAAAGAGGCAGTGTGACAGAATATTTGAAAACTATTAAAGGAACGGCACCTGTAAATGACCTTATGGATAATGTGGAAGTTGATTGGAAAAGAGCAAACGAGGCTTCATTTACCGGAATAGTAAACAGGATAATTGATAAATTTGATGTGTCGCAGCCAGAGAAATCTGTTGCAGCACTGGTTGATTTGTATAGGAAAGTTGAGTTGATGAAAGATGAATTCTGGAGAACCCAAAAATTGAATGAGATAAGGGAACTTGTACAGCATTGCAGTGGCTTATTTATGGATGCTACAACAACTACTCAGTACGGGGTACAGGGCGACAGCCTGAAAATAAATCTGGTTATAAACAACCGGTCGGGTGCAAATATTTTGAGCGCCGATGCTCATTTAAATAACGATTATCTCATTTTTGAGCAGCTGAAAAAGAATGAAAATTCTACACTGAACTATACTATGCTGGTAAGACCAAATGCAAAACCCACACAGCCTTACTGGCTTGAAAGCCCTATGGATAAAGGAAGTTTTAATGTTACAGATCAACAGCTTATTGGTAAAGGGGAGGGAGATCCTTTTAGCGTTGTGTTTAGTATGATGATAGAAGGCAAGGAATTTAAATTCACTAAACCTATTCGTTATAAGCATACCGATCCTGTGAAAGGTGAATTATATCAACCTGTTACAATACTGCCAAAGGTTGAATTGAATTATAACGGTAATGTTTTTCTTGCTATTAATAACAAACCAGTTGAAATTGGTACCCATGTGAAATCTAATCTTCCAGCTGCATCAAATTATACTGTAACCAAGCAGTTGACTTCAAAAATCAGCAATAACAATAACCCATTCAGTTTTAAAAGTGGTCCTTCAAATCTTGTAAATAATGAGTCATCAACTTTTACTTTTAAAGAAGTAGATTCTGACTATGTTGAAGAAATAAAATTGCAGGCAGGCGATGGACAGAATTTATATCAGCAGTACAGGAGAAATATTGAATACGATCATATTCCTTCGATCGTTTATTTTCATGAAGCTACTGCCAAACTTTCTAAAATTGATTTCAAAACTGTCGGGAGTCTGGTTGGTTATATCCCAGGTGCAGGAGATAAAATACCAGAAGCATTGCAGACAATGGGTTATAAAGTAGTTACGCTCAAAGAATCAGATATCACCGCTGCCAATTTAAAGCAGTACGATGCCATTGTAACCGGCATTCGGGCTTATAACACTAATGAATGGATGAATAACGTGTATAGCGAGCTGATGCAGTATGTAAAGGATGGCGGCGTGATGCTGGTGCAATATAATACCAGTAACCGTATAGGTCCAGTGGTGGCTAAGATTGCTCCTTATCCGTTCGATATCAGTCGTAACAGAATCACCGATGAGGAGGCAAAAGTTAATTTTTTAATTCCCGATCATCCGGCGTTGAACTATCCGAATAAAATAACCGAAAGAGATTTTGAAGGCTGGATACAGGAGCGGAGTATTTATCATGCAGAAAAAACAGATCCAGCTTACAGAAGCATTTTAAGTATGAAGGATCCTGGTGAAAAAGAACATAATGGCAGTTTAATTATTGCTGATTATGGAAAAGGTAGGTTTGTGTATACCGGGTTGGTGTTCTTCAGAGAATTACCTGCGGGTGTGCCGGGTGCTTATAGATTGTTT
>JBBKXU010000038.1:0-2613 GCA_037969645.1 Ferruginibacter sp.
TTTCGTAAGTTGTAGCTTTCAATTTATTATTTAACTTGTGCCTCCTGTTAATATGAGGCCTTGTTTATAAGAAAACCGATTGGTACAATTTAAAAGAAGTAATCCATTATTAACAGAAACTAAACTTTTACTAAACTAAAAACTAGAATTTTATGGCAGAGACTACCGCAACTGTAAAACCAACAACTTCAGTGCAAGCAAAAAAATCGAGTAACATTATTTCTTTAATTGCCCCTTTTCTATGCCTCGCTGCAGGTTACTGTATCTGGCGCTTTGGGTTGGGAGCAGGGTCTAATTTTGCAGTGGGCGCTGAAAACACAGGTTTCTGGCCCGACAGACATGAGCCAAAATCTGCATTAAGCAAAATGTACCTTGGAGGAATTATTGTACCGGTTTTAATCGGAACTTTTTTAACCATGTTAACTTTTGTGATCGAAAGATTTATGACTATTTCTAAAGCAAGTGGTACCGGCAATAATGCTGATTTTGTGCGTAAAGTACAGTATCAATTGGCCAATAAGAATGTTGATGCAGCTTTAGCAGAATGCGACAAGCAAAAAGGTTCTGTTGGAAACGTGATGAAAGCTGGTTTACACAGATACAAAGAAATGATTACCAATACGGAACTAAGTACCGAACAAAAAGTCATCGCCATTCAAAAAGAAGTGGAAGAAGCTACAGCGCTTGAACTACCGATGCTGGAGAAAAACCTCGTATTCCTTTCTTCGATTGCATCATTGGCTACTTTGATTGGACTCTTAGGAACGGTGGTAGGTATGATACGTGCCTTTGCCGGATTAGGTGCCGATAGCGGTGGTGCTAATTCAGCAGCTCAGTTATCTATTGGTATCTCGGAGGCCTTGTATAATACGGCCCTGGGTATTGGTACTTCGGCATTTGCCATTATGTTCTATAACATATTTACAACAAAAATTGACGGTATTACCTACGGTATCGATGAGTCTGGATTTACGTTAACGCAAACTTTTGCTTCTCTGTACAAATAAGTATGGATTGAGCAGTGTTTTGCATCTTAGTTAATGTTGTAACGCTTCTACTTTAAAAAACAGGTAGATAAACAGCGAAGCAGCACAGAAATTTAAAAACAGATAAATATGCCAAAAGTTAAATTACCACGCAAGAGTACCATCGTTGATATGACGGCTATGTGTGATGTGGCTTTTCTGTTGTTGACATTTTTTATATTGGCAACAAAACAAAAACCACCCGAAGTGCTGGCCGTTAAAACGCCTACTTCGGTATCAAGCAAAGCTGCACCCGATGAGTCAATATTAATTACCCTTACCAAAGAAGGTAAAGTGTTTTTAATGCTGGGTGTAGAAACCAAGAAAAATGCCATTATTGAGGATTTTAATACAACAAGAGGGCTGCAGTTAACACCTGATGAACTGGCCAAGCTTAAAAAAGCAGAATTTATTGGCATGCCTTTGAATAAGTTAAGATCAACCTTAAACGCCGAACCGGCTATTCCTGCCAATTTGATGGAAGGGATTCCTGTTGACAGCACAAATAACGAATTGGCATTTTGGATGCGTAGCGTTACCAATGCATATAAAGGCGAGGATTTGACTAAGTTACAGGAACTTATTCTGGTTAAAGGAGATGGAGAAGCGCTTTACCCGATATTTAAAAACGTAAAAGAAGCCTTTAAGGCCAATGATCTTTTTAAATTCAGGATTGTAACTGAGGGAGAGCAGGTGCCGGTTGGATCGGAGTTATATAAAACCGGTAAAGTAGAAGGAAAACATTAAAACATTAAATAAAACAAATTACTATGGCAGAAATGGATGTGTCGTCAGGTGGCAGTCATAAAAAAGGCCCCGGCGTCAAAAAATCAAAAAAACTTTCTACCCGTGTAGATCTTACACCCATGGTTGATCTTGGTTTTCTGTTAATCACTTTCTTTGTGTTTACCACTACCATGTCGCAATCTACAGCTATGTCTATGAATGAACCCAAGGATGATGTAGAAAAGCAAATGAAAGTTAAAAACTCGGGAGCCATGACCATTTTATTGGGCAAAGGCAATCAGGTGTATTATTATTTTGGTCAATTAATGCCCGAAACTATCAGTGAAGATTTTAAAAGCACCACTTTTAAAGGAATTCGTCAGTTGATTTTGGATAAAAAGAATTCAACCAATATTGATGATTTGATGTATATTATTAAGTCCGACGATAAATCGACCTTTAAAAATGCAATTGATATTTTGGATGAAATGGCTATTTCGGCCGTTCCTCCTGGGCACTATGCCGAAGTACCAATGCTGCCGGTAGAAAAAATGCTGATTTTGGAAACAGAAAAGGCAAACGGGATTCAGTAATATTATGGATTTGGAACAATTTTGAATCTAATTAACAAAAGACACTACAATGGAAGCAAATAAAATTTTGGGCGCCGATGTTCTTGATATCATTTTTGATGGTAAGAATAAAGAATATGGCGCTTATCAATTAAGAAAATCCTATACGAGAACGCTTACAAAAGCGCTTATTATTACAGGGTCGGCTTTATTGTTAATAGTAATGGGTACCGTATTCGCCAATATTATTGATGATAACAATAAAAAAAAGAAATTTGATACGGTAGATA
>JBBKXU010000039.1:0-3913 GCA_037969645.1 Ferruginibacter sp.
TGGAAAAAATAATTTATCAGCAGGTTTCCTGTTTATGGGCCTGTTTATGGCTTACGGTTTTTTGCTCATTTATCTTCGGGATTTTGCTCCCGGCAAAGAGGAATGGATTGCGCAGTACACAGTAGGTAAACACTTTGAATCGAGGCTAGCGCATGTACACGGTAACCTTTTCGCTTTTCTCAACATTGTGATTGGCTATCTTTTGATACATTTTAACGCCAGAATCGGGAATGTAAAAACCATTTCCTGGCTCGCCCTTATTGGTATGCTGATGCCCCTGGGCATATTAGCAGAAGTTTACTTCGGAGCACCGCCCTTTTTTGTGTTAATTGGTGCAGCAGCTATGACGACCGCCGTGATTTGGCTGGGTATCTCCTTTTTAAAGCTTAAACCTTTTAAAAATTAAATCCAATTGGGCTTGATGAGAAAAAGTCCAAACAAATTACATCCGGGAGCAGGAAAAATTGGTTTGGATGTATTCGGCTTTTCTAAAAAAATAAAATATGCACAAATTTCTTTTGGTACTATTTTTTACCATTACTATAACTAATATAATAAAAGCGCAGCCGGCCCCTTTTCAAATTGTAATAGAACCTGTTCATTTTCCCGACATAGATGGACTCCAATCATATGCTGTTAGTCAGGCCGATGGCAAATGGTTGATAGTTGGTGGCCGTAAAGACGGGCTTCATATGAGGCAACCATTTGGTGCATTCAGGCCAGCAGGGAAAAACAAAATGCTTACTGTAATTGATCCTGTGAATCTGAAAAAATGGGAAGCTCCACTTTCAACTTTATCCGCAGAATTGCAAGACCAACTTAGTGCTACCAACGCGCAGTTTCACCAGGAAGGAAATCGTTTATATGTTATAGGTGGCTACGGACACAGCGATATTTTAAATAAGTTTATTACGCATGATAAGCTTACAGCGATTGATGTAGCAGAAACCATAAAGGCAATTATCAATAACGAAATACTATCAACATTTTTCAGACAAATTTCTGATACCGCATTTGCAGTTACAGGAGGTCACTTGAAGAAGTTGAATGAAACATATTATTTGATTGGAGGTCAAAAATTCATGGGCAGGTATAATCCCATGGGGCCTGATCATGGACCGGGATTTTTTCAACAATACAGCAACCAGATCAGAAAGTTTCAAATAAATGATGACGGTGAAAATATAAGTATTCAAAATTATGAAACTGTTACAGATGCTGCAGCATTTCATCGCAGAGATTATAATGTTGTGCCTCAAATTTTGCCAAATCAATCAGAAGCGCTGAGTGTTTTTTCAGGAGTTTTTCAACCATCGGTTAATATCCCTTTTCTAAACAGTGTAACTATCAATAGTAAAACGTACACAATTGATAATTCCTTTGCTCAGTACTATAACCATTATCACAGTGCTGTTTTGCCTTTGTATAGCGATAAGCAAAACGAAATGCACAATATATTTTTTGGAGGCATTGCTCAATACTATGATAGTGCTGGGGTTTTGGTACAGAATGATGAAGTACCTTTTGTTAAAACAATTGCCCGTGTTACCAGAGATAAATATGGACAGATGGCTGAATACAAGCTGCCAGTTGAAATGCCGGCTCTATTAGGTGCGGGGTCAGAATTTATTAAATCCCCATCAGTGCCTAAGTACCCTAATGGAATTATTAAACTAGACGAGCTGAATAGCGATACAAATTTTGTAGGTCATATTTATGGAGGCATTTCAAGTTCATTACCAAATGTCTTTTTTATAAATACCGGTGAAGAAAGTAAAGCAAGCAATAGATTATTCAAAGTGTATGTAATTAAGAATTCAACTTCGGCTCAAGACAAAATTAACAGCCAATCTATTAATGGATTGCAATTGCAGGTTTTTCCCGATGCTGATGAAGATGAGTTTCTGATAAATTTCATGCTGTCGAAAAATACCGATGTTGAAATCATTATAAAAGATGCGAAAGGTAAAATCCTAAAAAAGCAAACCTTAAAAGGACTCAACGCCGGAAAGAATGCTGTTACAAAATCTGTAAAATCAATGATTCCCGGCGACAGCTTTTGGGTTACATTAAAAACTGCCGAAGCAGAATCCACCCAAAAAATTATTATAGAAGAATAAATAATTTTTCATGAAAAAAGTGTCCCTTATATTGATCGTAGCTATTTTAACAGCCTTCGGTTTGCTTACGCTGTTCCTTAGCAGCTCAGTAATTTTTGATCTGTTTGGAATAAGGGAAAAAGAAGGCAATTATGTGTTGTTTATTGTATGGTCAAATTTTATAAGCAGTGTTATTTACCTGTTTGCTGCATACAGTCTGTTGAAAAGAAAAAAATGGACAACATTATTATTGTCTGCTGCTGTTCTAATACTCATTGCCGCTTTTATAGCACTGAAACTTCATATTAGTGGCGGAGGGATTTATGAACCCAAGACTGTTAATGCAATGTTGTTCCGAATTGGATTAACTATAATTTTTACGACAGCATCTTATCTTTTATTAAGAACTAAAACAATCATACAAAATGAAAAAGTTTAAATTTTTATTGCCTGTTACTTTGATTTTACTATTGGCTTGTAATAATAAAGCAGGCGAAAATCACGACAATCATGATGATCAAGCCAAAACAGAAAAATTAGATCAACATGAAGAAAGCGAAAACGCAGTACAGCTGGATAATGGAAAGAAATGGAAGGCAAATCCTGAAACCATCACAGGGATCAATAATATGACAGCACTGGTGCAAAATGGTATTGCTGCTAATATGCAAACTGCAAAACTTCACGATACATTACAAATAGAATTTAAAACTATTTTTGACAAGTGTACTATGACAGGTGAGTCACACAATCAACTGCATAACTTCCTGATTCCGCTGAAAAGGCAATTGGAAAAATTAAAAGCTGGTAATTCAGAAACTGAAACATTGAAGGATATTAAAGAGCACTTATTAACGTTTAGTAATTATTTTGAATGAGGCAAAAACTTGTAATATTAGCGGCCTTCTCATTTTTGTTAGTAGCAGTACTTTACAGTTGTGATAATTCGAATACAAAACAAACTGATAAAACGGCGCCGGAAAAATCAGAAACTGATTATTTGGCTATAGGGAAAAAAATGGCGGCCGAAACTCAAGCTGTCTTAGCAAAAAATCTTGTAAATGCTATCAATACAGGAGGTGCCGAAAATGCTTTGGAATTTTGTAATAGTAATGCCATGCTTTTAACTGATAGTATGGCTCAATTACTGAACGCATGAATCAAGAGAGTAACAGATAAGACTAGGAATACGTCAAACCAGGCTAATGAAATGGAGTTGGCATACATTAACACTGTAAAGGATAGATTAAAGACAGGCGGGCAGGCAGATGCCAATTTGCTGGAAATAGACGGAAAAATGGTTGGTTATTACCCTATTGTTACCAATCAAATGTGTTTACAGTGCCATGGTGCAAAAGAAACTGATATTAACACGCCAACTTTCAAAAAGATAAATGCACTTTACCCACTTGATAAAGCGATTAGCTATAAGGTAAACCAGGTAAGAGGTTTATGGGTAGTGGAGATGAACAAAAATTGATTGCGGCATTGTAACCTTTGTTACCTATGCCCTGCTGTATTAGCGTTAAATTTGCAATAGAAATCAAAATTATGAAACAAACAATATTTACAAACTGGACATTTATGCGGTTCCTTCGTTTAGGATTGGGACTTGCTGTATTGGTACAAGCGATCATTGCCAGGGATGTACTATTTGCATTACTCGGATTGGGATTTACAGCCATGCCGGTTTTTAACGTAGGTTGTTGTGGAAGTAACGGATGTTATGTGCCACCTTCAAAAAATATGAATGCAACAAAAGATATACCTTATGAAGAAGTGGTTTAGTAAAAACAAGTTGTATGTGATTGGTG
>JBBKXU010000040.1:0-5040 GCA_037969645.1 Ferruginibacter sp.
GCTACGTGCACAGGGGTGGTATTGATATTGGTGAGGTTCATGGAGATTTGCGCCACGCCATATTCCTCAATATACCAGCCAATGGCTTTTACGGCTTTGAGGGTGCCGGGTTGGTTTACCTTTTTACCGTCAACCTCTACATTGCGGCCGGCTTCCCGTACATCGAAGGCGATGGCATTGGCACGGCGGGTGGATGTAGTGTTGAGGTTGATATTATAAGCGACTAAAAAATCTCTTGCGCCAATGACGGTGCCGCCACGCTTAGCATCAAATTCGGCAGGACCAAAATCGGGTTTCCATTGTGGTTCTGTTATTTTTTTGAAGAAGCCTTCGTATTCGCCGGCTCTTATTACGGATAGGTTGTTGCGTGTGGTGTCGGGCTGGGCGGCTTCGTAGAGGTAGGTGGGGATGTTGAGTTCTTCTCCTACCCTTTTGGCAAGCTGCTGTGCGTATATTGCGGTTTCTTCCATGCTGATGTTGGCAATGGGTATCAGCGGACAAACATCGGTGGCGCCCATGCGGGGGTGCTCGCCTTTGTGTTTGGTCATGTCGATTAACTCGCCGGCTTTTTTTATGGCCTGGAAGGCGGCTTCTATCACATTGGCGGGTTCGCCTACGATGGTTACTACGGTGCGGTTGGTGGCTTTGCCGGGGTCCACGTTAAGGAGTCTCACGCCGTCAACTTTTTCTATTTCGTTGGTTATTTGTTTGATGATGTTGAGGTCGTTGCCTTCGGAGAAGTTTGGGACGCATTCGATTAATTGTTGGGTCATATTTTTTTTCTTTTTTAGGAAGCATGCATTTTGATATGGCAGTCTTCCTGGTTCTTAGTTTATGCTTTTCTTATTGTTCTTTTTTGCTTCTCCAAAAAAGAACCAAAAAAGGAGCCCGACAAAGGATTACAGCCCCTTTGTCGGAAGCAGCTATGTTGGGCTGCTGTACTACTGTAGCTTCAGCTTCGGTAATTCTACTCTTAGGATAGCAAATAGCCTTTTATTTTTTAGCTGTAGCGAAGTTAACCAGAGATTTTGCAGAAACAAAAACTGGGTTGAATTGAATGGATACCCACTGGTTTTGTTTGCAAATACAGATTTTGGCTTTGGTTGCTTGCTATTTTAGGGTTAGCTATTGGTTGAACTACCTCACTAAAAACCTATAGGGTGTTAAATTAAATCAGAGATTTGGAATATGGTTTAAGTTATGAGCTTTGAGGCAAAAGGCTGACTGGTGCCGTGGGTTGGCCCGGCAAAACGGGCGGTCCCGATAGCTATCGGGATGATCTTTTTTGTTACTTTTTTGCATCAAGGCAAAAAAGTAAAGAAAGAAAAGAAAAATGAAAATCATACATTGGTATGATGAACATTTGCTCCTATTACTTTGTAAACATAGAAATTTGCACTAAATAAACAGAACAATGATCCACCCATACAACTACGTTACCGCCAAAGAGGCTTTATCTATTATAGAAAGCAATTCCCGTGTGTTTATCCACGGCAGCATGTGTACACCTACTTATCTGTTGCATGAGCTCACCAAAGAAGCAAACAGATTACAACATGTGGAGATGGTTTCCATTTCGCTGAAAGGTGAAGTGCCCGTAGAAGCTGCGGAATATGCTGATTCATTTCGCATGAACTCATTATTTGTTTCCACACCAATACGTAAAGCAATTGCAGAAGGACGTGGTGATTTTATACCTGTTTTTTTGAGTGATATTCCTGATCTTTTTAAAGAGGGAATACTTCCGTTGGATGTGGCTATTGTTCAGGTATCGCCGCCGGATAAGCATGGATATGTGAGTTTGGGAGTGTCGGTGGATATTGCAAAGGCAGCGGTAGATTCAGCTAAAAAAATAATTGCATTAGTTAATCCAAGGATGCCACGTACCCATGGAGATGGGATGATCCACACTGATCGTTTTACCAAAATGGTTTTTAATGAAGCTGAGTTGCCGGAAGAAAGTTACGGCAGCAAGGTTGGTGAGAATGAATTGAAGATCGGAAAATATATTGCCGATATGATTGAAGATGGCAGCACTTTACAAATGGGCATTGGTACCATTCCGGATGCGGTACTTAGTTTATTGGGTAATCACAAAAACCTGGGTGTACATACCGAAATGATGAGTGACGGCGTGATAGACCTGATTGAAAGCGATGTGATCAATAACCGCAAGAAAAAGATTCACCCCAATAAATCGGTTACCAGCTTTGCATTAGGCACAAGAAAACTATATGATTATGTAGATGATAACCCCTCGGTTGTTTTTTTAGATATTGATTATGTGAACAGTCCGCAAGTGATACAACGCAACCCGAAAGTGGTAGCTATTAACAGTGCTATTGAAGTGGATTTAACTGGGCAGGTGTGCAGCGACAGCATCGGCACTTACCAGTACAGCGGTATTGGCGGACAAATGGATTTTATACGTGGCGCTGCATTAAGCAAGGGCGGCAAGCCGATTATTGCTTTAACAAGCCGTACTAAAAAAGGATTGCCAAGGATTGTTCCTTATTTGCATGAAGGCGCCGGAGTGGTTACCACACGTGGGCATGTGCATTACGTGGTTACGGAATATGGGGTGGCTTATTTGTTTGGCAAGAATTTAAGACAAAGGGCCAAGTTGTTGATTGATATTGCTCATCCGGATGACAGGGAGATGCTGATGAAGAGTTGTTTTGAAAGGTTTAAAGTTTTTGTATAGAAGTAGAATATTTTACCACAAAGAACACGAAGGATGGCACAAAGAGCACTAAGGTTTTCTTTGTGAACTTTGTGTTCCTAACTTAGTGTCCTTTGTGGTTAAGAAACAAACTCCCCACCTATCATCACCTTATCAATCAAATTAGCACCAAAAGAATAAGGCAGATATGCAAGTGAAGGGATAGGTTTAGTAAAAATAAGATTGGCTTTTTTGCCGATGGTTATGGAGCCGAGTTGGTCTTGTAATTCCATGGCGTATGCAGCATTTATTGTTGCGGCATTGATGGCTTCTTCGGGTAGCATTTTCATTTGTATGCAGCTTAAAGCAATTACAAAATTCATATTGCCGCTGGGCGAAGAACCGGGGTTAAAATCGGTGGCGAGGGAAATGGCACAACCGGCATCAATCATTTGCCGGGCTGGCTGAAATGGCATGCGGAGGAAGAAAGCTGCGGTCGGCAGCAGGGTTCCAATAACGTTTGAATCGCTTAATAATTTAACATCATTATCAGTCATAACTTCCAAATGATCAACGGATAAGGCATTTAGTTTAATGGCTGATTCGATGCCACCAATGCTGTGTAACTGGTTAACATGCAGCTTGGGTTTTATGCCATAATGCATGGCAGCTTTGCAGATGGTTTCCATCTCGGCGGGAGAAAAGAAACCTGTTTCGCAGAAGCAATCGACATAATCGGCCAGTTGCTCATGGGCAATAACAGGCAGCATTTCATTGATGATCTGGTCGATATAACCGGTATGATTTTCTTTAAAAGCTATGGGATAAGAATGAGCGCCGAGGAAGGTTGCTTTTACAGGAATCTTTGCTTTTGCTTTTAGCTTTTTTATCACTCGCAGCATTTTCAACTCCCCTTCTACAGATAAGCCGTAACCTGATTTTATTTCGATGGCTCCAGTACCTAGTTTGGTTACTTCTTCTAATCGTTTCCATGCACTGTTGAAAAGCTGATCTTCGGTTGCTTCGTTTAGTTTGTTGGCTGAGTTTAAGATGCCACCTCCTTTGGCTGCTATCTCGGCATAGCTCATGCCTTTTAGTTTGTAAATAAATTCTTCTTCTCTTGTTTGGGCAAAAACGATATGGGTATGGCTGTCGCACCAGGTTGGTAAAATGAATTGTTCATGTGCATCAATAATATCTTTAGGCAGGTTGGAAACTTTTAATTCCAGCTCATACATGGCACCGTAATCGGCAATGATGCCGTCTTCTATCAATACAAATGCATCATCTATTACTGGTAGTTGGGCTAAAGCAGCGCCCCGCAGCATTTGATTTTCTTCTCTAACATTTACCAGCTGTTTAATATGCTTTATTAAAATTGACGACATAATTTTTGTGAGGTTATTTTTTTGTGAGGGCCATTCTGTTGAGAATTGAAAAATCAATCATATCTGAGTACCTGATACCTTTTGTAATATTCAATATGCCGGGGCCAATGAGGATGATGTTTTGATAATCTGCAGAACGGAAATTCTCATCGTGCCATGACCTTTCGGCATAAATAGTCAACCTGACTCCTCTTCGTCGGATTTCTGCAATATCATACTTTGCACTATCGAAACTAATTTTATTTCCATCGTCGTAAATACGTACGGGATATTTTTCTTTAATTTCTTTACCTTCTTTACTTGTGTACGTAAAATCAAAAATCAGGGAGTCCTTGGCATCAACCACTTCGAGGTTTGTTGTGTAGGTAAGTTGGTTTTTTCCGGCTGTAAAATCTGTTATAACTGCATTGCCACCCCATTTGCCAACAAGGGCTTTTAATTCTTCGTTGGTAACAGCTTTATCACGCTGTGCGTTTGTTGTTACGGTAAGCAGGACTAGCCAGGCACTTAAAATAATTTTCATCAGCTTTTATTTAGAGTGATTCAAATACAGATTTACTGAACAGTTCCAGTCCGGGATCTCTTGCTCCCATTAAAAGTAAGACTGAATCAGCATTGAGATGAGGTTTAACTGTTTCTACAAACAACTTACGGTCTTCTACAAAATACGCATTTTTTCCTAAAGCTTTAATATCGTTAATGAGGTCGTTAGCTGAAATGTCTTTTACGGCCGTACCGCCGGCATAAAAAATCTCACTCATCCATATTTCATCTTGCGGCCGCAGAGCAGCTGCAATTTCCTTTACAAAGTCATCTCTTAAAAAACGGGTGGGGCCATAACCGTGTGGTTGAAACCAGGCTATTACTTTGCCTGCTACGGGCTGACAAGCCCTGATAGCTGAAGCACATTTTACCGGGTTATGAGCATAATCGTCGATTACCCAAACGCCGTTTTTTTGTCCTAATACCTGGTTGCGGCGGTAAATGCCT
>JBBKXU010000041.1:0-4781 GCA_037969645.1 Ferruginibacter sp.
AATATATCGTTTAGTTCATTTTCAAAAAAGAATTTTTCTTCACCAAATGCAGGCTTCAATTCATCAAGCCAGATAGCTTCTTCATCATATTCAGCAAAGAAAGGTCTCGCCACCCAGTCAGGATTACGGCCCTGCAAAAAACGGAATGTCATTACTTTTTTTCCGTTTACTTCACTCACGCCCAGCATTTGAACTTTACCGGGCGTAGCACTCATACTTGGGCCACGTACCGTGCGGCAAACGCCGCTCACATGCTGATAAGCTTGCTGAAAAATATGCCAGGCTTCTACCAACGGTACTTTAAAATAGTGTTGTGCACCGGTATCCCTTGCCACAAACATGTAATATGGAATGCAGTTGAGGTTTACCAATTTGCGCCACAACTCGGCCCACACTTGTGCATCAGCATTTATGTTTCGCATAATAGGCGATTGGCTTCTGATTTGTGCGCCAGTTGCTCTTATTCTTTTAATAGCTTCCTGCACAGCAACTGTTGATAATTCAACAGGATGATTGAAATGCGCCATGATAGCCAGGTTCTTTCCACTTTGTACAATCTTTTCAAAAGTCCGGAGTGTATCATCAGCATCATCTTCAGTTGTAAATTTATACGGCCAATAGCCAAGCGCTTTTGTACCAATGCGTATCGTTTGCAGGTTTGGAATATCGGCCTCCAATATGGCATCAATATAAGTTGCAAAAATTTTGTTCTTCATAATCATCGGATCACCACCGGTAAAAAGCAAATCAGTTACTTCAGTATGCTCCTGCAGATATTTAATCAGCAATTCTGTTTCCTTCATCGCAAATTTCCATTCGTCCATACCTACAAACTGTGGCCAACGAAAACAGAAACTGCAATATGCATGGCATGTTTGACCCTGGCTTGGGAAGAACAAAACGGTCTCCCGGTATTTGTGTTGCATGCCTGTTAACTTGTGACCTTCAATCATGGGAACATTATGTTCCAGTTGCCCGGCGGGATGCGGATTGAGCTCCATACGGATTTCATTCGCTACTTTCTTTAATTCATCCTTCGACGCACCGCTATCCATAGCACTCTTCATCTTATCATAATGCTCTGGTATCAGCATTTCTTTCCGGGGAAAAGTAAGCGTGAAGATGGGATCATCCGGAACATTATCCCAATTGATCAATTCATCCACCACATAATTATTTGCTTTAAAAGGCAATACATGGCTCACCACGTCAATCGCTTCAATCTGTTCGGCAGTAAGCCGGTTTATTTGTGGTATTTGCCGGTAATTGTGCTGGGCAAAAGATCTGTATTTTAAATCCTTTTCTGTCATAGCGTCAATCATAAAAGAGATTTAAATGAGCGATAATAATCTATACAATTTCACAATAAAAAATTGTGCCGTGCTTTTGAAGATACAAAAAAATGAGAAGTAATTCAATACTTATACATATTGAAGTATATGTATCAATGTAAAAATGACAATAGCTTTTAGAGCGTCTTTTTAATTAACGTCATCTGCCCTAAATGGTAGGCATCATGTTGCAGGCAGCCCATGATGAGCTCGTAGTTGGTTTGTTCATTTATAACTGAAGCCTTATCTAAATTTTCTTTATTAAAATGATGAATGGCATTGCGCAATAAATGATATGCGGCTTCAAAATCATGCAAGGCCTGTCTCCAGTTTTCTTCATTACAATCATCAGGCAATAAAAAATCTCTAAATGGCGGAGGATTCGTGGTTCCGGTTAGTCTGTTTACTACTAAACTGCGCCAATAAGTAATATGTGCAACCAATTGCCAGATGCTGTTCGTTTTTCCCGAAATAGTCTTACAGGCATTGGCTGCATCCACTCCGTGAAGGGTTTCCTTAAAATTATTACCTATCCAGCAGTCGCCATGTTCCAGGTCTGCAAACAGTTTTAATATGCGGTTAATTTCATTAGCCATATTTTTGCCGTTGATTTTTAGAAATTAAATTTAGTTACAAACAGTCAAAGTCACAAAGTTTATTATATTTAGACTTTATGACTTCTACATAAACCAACTATTTATGGATTTAGAATTTAATAAGAATGAGGACGTGATGAAACTGGCCTGGAGCCAGGTAAAGCGGCATCTGGAAAAGATATACGAAGGCGGCGGCAAAAAATCTATTGCCAAGCAAAAAGAACGTAATAAACTCACTGCCCGTGAACGCATCAACTATTTATGTGATGATGATAAACCTTTTGTAGAAATTGGCGCTTTTGCTGGTTTTGATATGTACCCCGAACAAGGCGGTTGCCCAGCCGGTGGTACCGTAAGCGGCATTGGTTACGTAAGTGGCAGGCAATGCGTTATTGTAGCCAATGATCAAACTGTAAAAGCCGGTGCCTGGTTTCCTATTACCGGAAAGAAGAATTTACGGATGCAGGAAATTGCAATGGAAAATAACCTGCCCACCATTTACTTAGTTGACAGCGCAGGTGTTTTTCTGCCTATGCAGGATGAGATTTTTCCTGATAAAGAACATTTTGGTCGCATCTTTCGCAATAATGCAAAGATGAGTGCCATGGGCATTACACAGATTGCCGCTGTAATGGGCGCCTGCGTGGCTGGTGGCGCTTACCTACCCATCATGAGCGATGAAACGCTGATGGTGGAAGGGAACGGCTCTATTTACCTAGCTGGCCCCTATTTAGTAAAAGCGGCTATTGGCGAAGATATTGACAGCGAAACGCTGGGTGGTGCAGATACCCACAATTCGATCAGCGGTATTGCAGATTATAAATTTAAGACTGAGGAAGAATGCCTTGATCAGGTTAAAAAGATCATGAACAAACTGGGCCACCATAAAAAAGCAGGCTTCGACAGAATTGAATCCCAAGCTCCTTTAAAAAACAATGGCGAAATATATGGCATCATGAGCGCTGGTAATACCAAGCCTTATGATATGGTTGATATGATCAATTGTATTGCCGATAAAGACAGTTTTGATCAGTTTAAAGAGGACTATGGCAAAACTATTGTTTGCGGTTATGGCCGTGTAGATGGCTGGGCTGTTGGCTTTGTAGCCAATCAGCGCCTGATTGTAAAAAGTAAAAAAGGCGAAATGCAGCTGGGTGGTGTAATTTATAACGACAGTGCCGATAAAGCCGCCCGTTTTATCATGAACTGCAATCAAAAAAGAATACCACTTGTTTTTTTACAGGATGTTACTGGTTTTATGGTGGGCAGCCGCAGTGAACATACCGGCATTATAAAAGACGGCGCTAAACTGGTTAATGCTGTTGCTAATTCTGTTGTGCCAAAAATTACTATCGTTATCGGCAACTCATACGGCGCTGGCAACTACGCCATGTGCGGCAAGGCTTACGATCCCCGTTTTATTTATGCATGGCCAACGGCAAAGATTGCAGTAATGGGTGGTGAGCAGGCTGCAAAAACCATGTTACAAATTGAAGTAGCTACTTTAAAAAAGAAGGGCAAGGAAATTACCGAAGAAGATGAGAAGGCAATTTTAGACGAACTGATTGCAAAATATGAAACTCAAACCACACCCTATTATGCCGGCGCCAGACTTTGGGTAGATGCCATCATAGATCCGGCCGATACCCGAAAGCTGATTTCGGAAGGTATTGCTGCGGCAGATCATAACCCGGATATTGCAGAATTTAAAACAGGTGTTTTTCAGGTATAATAAAAGATGGAAATAAAAATTTACACCGATGGTTCTTCACGTGGAAATCCCGGCCCGGGCGGTTTTGGCGTATTGTTGATGTATAATAATCATCGAAAAGAAATTTCTAAAGGATTCAGGCATACTACAAATAACCGCATGGAATTACTGGCAGTAATCACCGGATTGGAAGCCATCACCAAAAAAGAACTGCCTGTAATTGTTTATTCCGATAGTCAGTATGTAGTAAAAGCCATAGAAGAAGGCTGGTTAAAAAACTGGATGAAAACCAATTTTAAAGGCGGCAAAAAAAATAAAGATCTCTGGACAAGATATTATCACCTGTCGCAGGGTTTAAAAATAAAAATGAAATGGGTAAAAGGACATGCTGACAACCCTTTTAATAATCGGTGCGACGAATTAGCTACTTCTGCCGCTGATGGAAAGGATTTAGCAATTGATGAAGGTTATGAAGAAGCCCAGTCCTTATTATAAAAAAACACCTGCCCAAAGGCAGGTGTTAAATAAAAAATATCTTTCTATAATTAAGCAACAGCTTTTTTACCAAACGCATAATTCTGCACCATAAAGTAAGTACCAAATAAAACAGCGCTATACACCAGGTCTGCAACAATACCGCTCTTTAAAAACGGAATACCTGCTACAAGGCTGGTTATATAACCACTAAAGGTTTGCGGATATAAATGAAATACCTGATTGTCAAAAATAAAGAAAGCAGAATTAGACAACAGGAAGAACAATAATGATGCTCCTATCGAATAACCGGCAACAGAAATAACACTGATTTTTTTCATACTGAAAGCAAGTACAGTGATCAAAGCTAGAATGCCATAACCAACTAATTGTCCCCAACCCCAAAAGCCCGGAGCAATACTGAATACCTCAAACAAAACATCACTCAAAAACATGGCCATTAATGGCAATGCAAAGGCCAGTTTTTTATCTTTAATAACAGCGCCGGCAAAAATAGCCATACCAATAATAGGGCTAAAATTATCCGGATACATTAAAACCCTCGACAATGCAGCTACTACGATCAGTATCCCTGCTATAATTAATGTTGATGTACTTTTTTTGTTCATTTTTATTTGCTTTGTGCAAAAATAAGTAATAATATTTAGT
>JBBKXU010000042.1:0-2633 GCA_037969645.1 Ferruginibacter sp.
TGCCGAAGTAAAAGTGATAGTGCTGAGTAACCTGGCAAGTGATTATTACCGGAAATTGTGTAAAAATTCAGGTGCGGCGTATTTTATTGATAAGTCGAAAGACTTTGATATGATTCCAGAAATTATTAGTTCTATTTAAGCACAGGCGGCCTATTTGTAGAATTTGCTTTACAGATGCGAAGAACCAATTTGACTGAATTTTGGGCATCATGTCTATAAAAAATGATAATTTATTGTTCTTTATTTGTATTGTGAAAAAGGAAAAAAAGAACACCGAAGATATTAATACTATGACTAACCGATGAATTGTAGTAAATGAAATAATCCTGTTAAAAAACCAACTTACCAGATTGAAGCTATTCCTATTGATAACCGTTTAAGCATGAGTAAAATAAACCGGAAAAATCAGCAAAGCAATTCTTTGCTGAAGTTCCGGTTTTTTATTTAGTTGTAGATACGCTCAATAGCAGATTTATATTTTTCCATAATAACCTTGCGTTTTAATTTCAGCGTTGGTGTAAGTTCGCCGCTTTCAATGGTCCACTCGTGAGGCAACAACTCAAACTTTTTTACTTGCTCTACGTGGTTAAAGGATTTGTTGAATGAGTCAATCAGTTCTTTATACAGGTCAAGTACTTTGGGATTATGAATAGCATCTTCGGCTGTAGTAAAAGTGATTCCTTTATGCTGCATCCAATCTTTAATATTGGCAATAGAAGGTACAATTAAAGCGCCTACAAATTTTTGCTCAGCACCAACCACCATCATCTGCTCTACAAAAGGCGATTCTTTCATTTTGTTTTCAATAGGCTGAGGCGCTACATATTTACCTCCGCTGGTTTTAAATAATTCTTTCTTGCGATCGGTAATTTTTAAATATTTACCATCTTCAAAAATGCCGATATCGCCAGTGTGTAACCAGCCATCAATTATGGTTTCTGCTGTAAGGTCAGGCCTTTTATAATAACCTATCATTACACTTGGGCCTTTTACGCAAATTTCACCATCGGCTTCAATTTTAACTTCCTGTCCTTCAATAACCAGCCCTACCGTGCCAAATTTAGTACCGCCTTTTGAACGGCAATTAACACTTATAACCGGACTGTTTTCTGTTGGTCCGTAGCCTTCATAAATAGGAATGCCGGCCGCAGTAAAAATCCGCATCAACCTAACCTGGCAGGCAGCTCCTCCGGTTATAATTAGTTCAATATTACCACCCAACGCCTCACGCCATTTATTAAAGATTAATTTATTGGCAATAGCCAGTTGTAATCTATACCAAAGGCTTTGTGGTTTTAAATTATCATATTCGTTTGCCAATGCCACCGACCAGTAAAATAATTTTTTCTTAATGCCGGTGAGTTCTGCACCCTTGGCCATAATTTTTTCGTAAGTTTTTTCCAGTAATCTGGGTACAGTTGCAAATAAAGTTGGCTTTACATCTTTTAAATCTTCGGCAATGGTATCTAAACTCTCAGCATAATAAATAGAAATACCGCTACTGATATAGATGAACGAAACCATTCTTTCGAAAATATGATTGAGTGGTAAAAAACTCAGCGCCCTTGCCTGCAATTCATCATTAAAAGGAAAGCTGTTTTTTGAATTAATAACATTGGTAACAATATTTCGGTGGCTCAGCATTACACCTTTTGGTGTACCGGTTGTGCCAGAAGTATAAATAATGGTGGCGCAATCTGTTGCTTTAATAGTAGCTTTTACAGCTTCCATTTTTTCAAGGTCGGCTTCGGTAATGTCTTTTAAAAGAACATCCCAAAATGTTACTTCTGGTAAAGTATCAAAACTATATACGTTCTGCAATGTGGATACATCGTTGCGTATAGCATGTACTTTGTCCAGAATATCCTGTCCGCTTACAAATGCATGCTTAATACTGGCGTCATTAAAAATAAACTCAAGCTCCTTTACATTGGTAGTAGGATAAATAGGGCAAATGGCAGCACCAATCTGCTGGCAGGCCATATCCAGCATCAGCCACTCTGGCCGGTTTTTGGAAATCAGCGCTATCTTATCCTGATTTTCAATGGTCATATCATTACCACTAACGCCAAGCTTCATTAAACCGGCACTTAGTTTATTAATGGTTTCTTTTACTTCGGCGGTGCTGTAATTTCGCCACTGGCCATTAACTTTTCCATTAAACATATCCGGTTTAGGAAATTTGTTTAACTGAAAATCTATGTAATCAAATATTCTGGAGTTCTCGTTCATATGCATCGTTGGTTTTTAATATAATAATAGGTAAACAAGAAAGTAACATTCGATATTATTTATGCTGATTCTTTAATTTTTCATACTCACGTTCAGCTACGGTGTCTTTATCAGTTTTATACGCTCTTATAAATTTTAATAAAAGACTGATTCCAAGACCGAGCATAACCCACAAAGGCCAAGGGGTGCCATGGTAGTCGCCGCGGCTGGTAGTAAAAAACCAGATTGCCCAGCAAATGGCTGTTATAACCACAAATCCAATTAGGCTGTTTTGAAAATCGGCCCGGCGTTTAGCTATCTGCCATAATTTTTCATCACGTTGTTCTTTCATAAAAATATAGTTTATCTGACAAGTTAATAAAAAATAACCATTTCCCAGTAGTGTGTCAGTTTGAAATTTA
>JBBKXU010000043.1:0-19070 GCA_037969645.1 Ferruginibacter sp.
CAAACATCGGTTATGCCATAATTATTTATAATTGCGCCAACTATTATATTTTCAACCCCGGGGCAGTTGGTATCAAAGCGATGATCGTTTGCCAGCAAGCCACCCATCAACGCCAGGTGTCCGCCCGCACTGCCTCCCATGATTACAATTCTATCTACATCAATATTTAATGCTTTTGCATTTTTAATTAAGTAAATGAGTGCACAGCGGGTATCTTCTACAGCAGCCGGTGCAGTTGCCTGCCCGGTTAAGCGGTATTCAATATTTGCCACTGCAAATCCTGCTTTAAAAAAAGTATTAAAACCTGTTTGCGATTCTTTAACACCTTTGTTCCATCCTCCGCCATGTATATTTATAACAACAGGTGTAGCGCCCTTATCTTTTGCAGGCATATAAATATCCATTTTACCCTCCCAGTTGCCAGCTGTTGTATAAACAACATCCAACTGCGATGTAAAACCTGCAGGCAATTCAACTGCCTTATAAGCAATAGCAGTATCGCTCTCCTGTGCCATTACAATACCTGTTGTAAAAAACAACGCAACTATAACGGCAAGTTTTTTCATTTTACTTTTTTATTTTAACACGAATCCAAGTACTAATTAATATCCAGGATTCTGCGGAATTACCATCTGTGTATTGGTATCAATTTCGTGTTGCGGAATTGGCAACAATAAACGGTTGGCAGTAACATTTCCCTGCAATTCTGCAAGTGTTGGTGTTGGCGCCGTGTAGGTGCTGTAATGAATATTATAAATGTGTGCAAAATGAGCTTTCATTGTTGCCTCTGCCGTGATTGTTGACATGGTTTTATTATACCTGATCAGATCGAACCAGCGTTGATTTTCAAACGCAAACTCCAGTCTTCTTTGGTCTGCCAATTCTTTTTCGAACAAAGCAGGTGTATTAACCGAAGCAGGTACAGCACCTATTCCGGCTCTTAACCTGATCTGGCTTATATAACCAATACTTTCTGTTGAAAATCCTTTTGCCTCTGCCATCATCAATAACACGTCAGCATAACGAATGATCGGCCAATCAGCTTCACCATCGCCACTTATTGCAACAGGGTTAAGGTATTTTTTTACATACCATACTATGTTGGTACCAGAGCCGTAAGAAGCAATATTTACCGCACGTCTTGCATCAAATGCAACTAATGCTGTGTCCATTTCAGTAGTTGGTGTATTCCAGCCAAGTCCAGAACCATTGATAACGGTAGACCCACTGTTAAGCGGACCAAAATCGTTTCCAAAACTTGACCCCAAGCCCAAACCACCTGACTTATAACGATTGGTAAAAAGAATTTCGGAATTCATTTCGTTTGAGATGGAAAAAACTAAAGGATAAGATGACTGTAATGAAAAGCCACTTAATGTAATCACATCCTGTAACTCTGTAATGGCCTGTGTTTTTTTGTTTTGGGTAAGATAAACTTTACCTAACAATGCTTTAGCAGCCCATGCACCTGCCTTGCCTGTATTGGCTGCAGTTATTTGTGCAAACTTGGCATTACTTAAGTAGGTAGAGGCTGTTGAAAGATCCGCTTCAATAAATTTATACATATCGGCAACCGTACTTCTGTTGATAGCAGTGGCTTCGTTTGCCGTTATTGGCGTGTGAATTAAAAATACACCGCCATACAAACGAACTAGATTAAAATAATTGTGAGCACGTAAGAACATCGCCTCGCCAGCCATTTGCTTACGCTCAACATCTAAAAGTGGTACTGGCACATTGGCTAAACTGATTGTACCAGTTGCCGGATTATAAACCACGCCAAGCTTCTGCAAAAGCACATTAGAGTTACGAATATTATTGTAACAATCCTGCCAATAGCTATATAAACCTGCTTGTGTAGTTGCAGGTATAAACTGATCAAGGTCACTCAGGTCTCTATTAAAAGAGTTAGTACTGCCGGGTTGTCCCTGAATAGAATTATCTGACCTCAATTCCGTTAACTGCCATTCTCTGAACTGTGTGTTGCGTAAGCCGTTATAACATCCCAATAATGCCGCCTGTACTTCTGTTTTGCTGGAATAATAGTTATTTACAGCGATGTTCGACTCTGGATAGAGATCAATCGTTTTATTGCAAGAGCTTATTGCCAGCGCAAAAAAGATGATGATTATTTGTATGTATTTCATAATAAATAAATTATTGGTTTTAGAAATTTAAATCAAGGCCCAGTAAATATGTTTTTGCAATCGGAAATCCACCTCTCTGGTATCCATCAACAAGTGGTGTATTGTAATTACCCGAAGTCATCCTTGCCTCGGGATTTATACCCCTGTAGCCTGATGCCGTATGGAAGAACATATTTTGTGCAGAGAAATAAATACGTAAAGAACTAACTCTTGCTTTTTTAACTAATTTTTCGGGTAATGTATAACCCAACAATATTTCACGCAATGCATAATAAGATGCGTCTTCTACCACATAATCTGTCAGCATCCAGTTAAATCCTACAGTAGAGTATGGTGTTTGACCATCGCCAGGGAACATAGGGCTTACCCACCTGTTTTGATTATAATTTTTGTTATAACGTTTTGTTTCATTGTAGTTGGCATCGCCATTAATAAGACTGCCGCCTTGTACACCCTGGAACATAAACATTAAATCGAAAGCCTTGTATTTCAGGTTGTTTGTTACACCCCACGTAAAATCCGGAAATGGATTACCGATAGCTGTACGATCGTTTGCATCAATTACTTTATCTCCATTAACATCTACTAATTTTAACCCGCCTGGTGCAAATACATTTGCAAGGTTACTGGTTAAACCGGCTGCCTGAGCAGCATTAATATCTGCCTGCGATAACCAAACACCATCAGTTTTATATCCAAAGAACTGTATCAATGGATCGCCTACTTTGTTCCTGTACAATTCTGTTCTTTCACCCTGGTTCAGGAAAAATGCTTCGCCACCTAATTCTGTTATACTGTTTCTTGTATGGGCAAAATTGGCAGTAGTTGACCACCTGAAATCTCTTTTTCTGATATTGTTGGTAGTAAGTTCCAATTCAAAACCATTATTTTTCATACTACCAATATTGTTGAATGTTGTTGGTACTCCCGTTGTAGCCATAATGTTCTGCTGTAATAAAAGTTTTTCGGTTCTTGTTTGATAATAATCTGCAGTAATTGAAATTAAATTATTAAACAGCGTTATGTCTAAACCGGCGTTAAACTGTTTGGTACGTTCCCAAGTAATATCAGGATTTGATAAGAACCCACGAGATGGTATATAACCTGATCCAGAGGCACCAGTACCTTGCCCAGTGATATAATTAGCGGCGTATAAAAGATCTGTCCAGGCCCAGTTTGCGTTGGTTTTATTGTTACCTGTTAAACCGTAGCTACCCCTTATTTTAAGGTTGTTCATCCACTTAACATTCTCCAAAAACTTTTCTTTAGTTGCTACCCAACCTATAGATGCAGATGGGAAGTAACCCCACTTATTGCCTGGTCCAAAGTTTGAACTACCATCTGCACGCATACTGGCAGAAAGCAGGTACCTGTCTTTAAATGCATATTGAAGACGTCCTAAATAAGAAACCAAAGCACTTTTGTATTTTTCATTAAATGTATTTGCCTGATCTTTTATTAATGCATTGTTTAACGTAGTGATGTTATCACTCGGGTAGTCAAGTCCAACCGCCTGCTCTGTAGTAAGTGAAGTTTTCTGAACAGTAAAACCAGCCAGCACATTAAAAGAATGTTCTTTAATTCTTTTAATGTATGTAAGTGTATTCTCATTAAGTAAATCAACTAATAACTTATTGTTGTATTGTCCTCTATTGATATCACCTGCTCTGTTTGAATTGCTTTTTGTAAAATCAAGCGCAGTTTGATAATTTACGTATACACTGGCCAGTGATTTAAAATCGAGGCCTGGCATAATGTTAATATTCAAATCGCCCTGACTAAGAACGCGGTAATCATGAGAAGTAATGGTCCTTGTTTCCATCACCGACTTTGGCGTATTATTCGCTGTGTTAAACGGTGTTACTGTTAAGGTATTAACCCAGTTATTTCCATCGGGCATTAACCCTGAATAAACACGGCCGTTAAAATAACGAGCTTGTGCATAATCTCCAGCCTTCACATCTGCCCACTGCGGGTCCAGTCTTACATAGGCTGCCAACGCTTCATCAAGGTGAACAGGCAAGTATGACTGGAATCTTACAAAATCAATATAGTTTACAGATGGTCGTTCTCTTTTTATATAAGAAGGATTTACGTTAAAAGTAAACTTCACTTTTTTCGTTATCTGCGCATCAATCTTGGCTTTTACGTTATACCTTTTATATTCGCTATGGTACATCATACCCTGATCATCCTGATAACCTCCGGAGATATAATATTTTACGCCGCTGTTTCCACCCGACATGTTAAGCTGAATATTTCTGGTAGTTGCATTTCTGATAGCTTCATCCTGCCAGTTAGTTGAGGCACCCCCTCTTAATTGATTCTCTATTATATATGCACCCCGTTCTGCGGTAGTGGCTACCTGATTTGTTGTAGGAGGAGTTATGCTTGGATCCATTCGCTTTAAATCGGCTTCGTAAAAAAGCATGTTAGTATACTCCGTAGTAGTCATCATAGGATAAAGCTCATACGATTTTTTTACACCGGTTGACAATTTGAATCCGAATTTGGTTTTATTGGCCTTTCCACTTTTTGTAGTAATTATAATAACACCACCCGAACCTCTTGAACCATAAATAGCAGCAGAAGCAGCATCTTTCAAAACTTCTACCGACTGCACGTCGGCCATATTAACAAAAGCCAAACCGTCAATTGAAGGGTGTCCATCCACTACAACCAACGGTCCAGCAGCCTGGTTAATACTGGTTAAACCCCGAATCTGTATCTTAGGATCTGAGCCAGCTTCCGAAGAAATATTCTGAATGGCTACACCCGCAATTTTACCTTGTAATGCCTGGTCTAATCTGGCGTTCGGCGTTTCGTCTAACTGCTCATTTGCATATTTTGAAATCGCACCAGTAACGCTAGATCGTTTTTGCGTACCGTAACCAACAACAACAACTTCCTCTCCTAAAGCTGCTGCAGGCACCATTATTACATCTATATTAATTCTGCCGCTGATAGCAATTGTCTGGGCATTATATCCAACATAAGAAAATATTAAGACGGTCGCCTTACTATCAACGGTGATTGAATAGGTTCCGTCGGCCTTCGTTGCTGTACCACCTTTTTGATTCTCGGCAAGTACGTTAACACCAAGCAATGGATCATTGCCATTTTGGTTAATTACCTTTCCGGTAATCGTTTTCTTTTGTGCCATTGCAGCAGTTACCGCAAAGAGCATGATAATTAACAGGGATGATAATTTTCTCATAATTACTGTTTGAATATTTATAAAATTTTTATTTTAGTATAATAGATTTAATCTGAGTCTTGGTGCTTTTTCATCGGCCAGTTGCTTTACCACCTGCTGACAGTCTTTACATTTAAAATGTTCATACGCTTCCATTAATAAAGAATGGCTGTCTTCAAAATCGTATGGCTTTATCTGTTCGCCAAACCACGCTTTTTCATTAGCAAAATATGGCTTCAAAGCATTGAAAGACAGCTTTAAAGATTTGCCTGAGGGTGTAGTATGATTCCAAAAATCAAACCCAGTTCTCTCCGACATTTTAGCGATGTTAAAGAATGCATCCATTACAAATGCACTATAATGCAGCGATATAGTCCTTTCCATTTCCTTTGGATAAAAGCCTTTTTCATCAACTTGATAATCCAAACGATTTGCAGCATTGGCTACAATTTCTTTGGCCAGCCTTGCACTATCAATAAATAACGCCATTGCCAACCTTTGTGCGTCGTACCAGGCTCCATGATTATTTGGTGCTTTCATTTCATCCATCCCCACTTTGCTTGTCTGCATCCAATCTAAAAAATCGGCAAACCATTGCCGCATTCCTTTTTGATCGGCTGCTTTCCACGACTTTGATGATTTTATTATACCGATGCCGTTAATTAGTTTTACAAAATGGCGGGTATCAATTAATCCTGCACCCCGTCCATCGTTTTTACCTTTAATGGCCTGTCCGTAATTCAAGTTAGGATTCATCCTGGTAGCCGTATCTAAAAACCAAACCCTCATCAGCTTTGCCGCATGCTCTGCATAAAAATTTTCTTCCGAAAAATAATAGGCAAGCGCCAACGACTCAACATGCGCACAAATTTTAGGCATGTAATCTTTGTCCTTATACTCTTTCACTTCCGGATTTGTTTGTCCATCTCTTCTCAAATAAGGCAAGCCATTAGGCTTACTTGAGTCGGGCCAGAAATAAGGAGCCAGACTCATATAATCATGCTTGTCGCCGCTTGGCGGATTGTTGGTTTTCTCCATCACACTAACCGGCGCATACTGCAAAGCTTTTTCTGCATCTTTAATCAACTGCTTGTATGCCGGCATTATCAGCGGATCGTTGTTTTTAACGGCAGCTTTGTTTCTTTCCAGGACTTTATAGTCCGTGGTAAACAAATCGTTCTTCCCTATCCGTTGTGCAGTCAACTTTGACGTTGAACAGCTACTCACAACTACCGCAATTAATATGACCAGAATTCCTCTCATTATTGTTATCATTATTTAATAAATGCGATCATTTTTTTCATGTCAACACCTTTACCTCTTATCACCACTGTATAAATTCCCGAAGGAAAATGGGTAGCGAATATATCTGTTGATATAAACCCAACCGGCATAAAGATGTTCTTTGTTGCTATTGGTCTGCCTGCCATATCATACACGATAATATCGCCCAGTGCGGGTTCGTTTGAGTACACCCTTACTGTTAAATTCCCCGCCGCATTTCTATAGGCATTCATATGCTTTTCGGTAGTACCGGTTAATGGCAAAACCGTAAGTCTTCCATTTACATAAATGATATTATAGTTAGAAGATGTTGCACCCGACAAGGTTATTGGATAATACCCCGGCGATGAATTCAAAATAGCTGTTGTTGTTGCAACTGGCTGCGTTGTTAACGCAGTTGAAGTTTGGCTATATACAAAACCTGTGTAGGTAATGGTAAAAGCCGGATTATCCTGACCGGTTGTTTTTAACGTATCCCTTACCCTGATGGTAAGATTGGCTTTGTTAACAGTAAGCGTTCTGCTCACCGGTGCCGCAGGGAAATAACCATCGTTACCAGCTTGATTAGCTGTAATAATAGAAGTCCCTGCTCCGGTAATTGTTATGGTAGAACCGCTCACCGTTGCAACAGCTAGATTACTGCTTGTATATGTGATAGGAATTGTATTATTAGTACTTGTACCACCGGCAGCAAATGGCGCATTACCATAAGTTTTTGTGGCAGGTGTATTAAATGTTATGGTTTGGGTTGATTTTGGAACAACCGTCATCGTACCATTTACATGTGTAACATTATAATTGGCTGCTGTTGCACCGGTAACCGTAATTGGGTATGTGCCCGGAGGCGATGCCAATACTGCAGTTGTTGAAATTGTTGGCTGCGTTAATAATACTGCTGAAGTTTCGCCCAACACAAAACCAGTGTAAGTTATAGTTAACAGAGGATTGGCAACTTGTTCAAATCTTGATTTATCATCTGCTCGAACTGTTAGGTTAGCCTGGTTAACTGTAAGCGTTTGGCTTACACTGGCTGCAGGATAATTACCATCAGTTGCCTGCGAAGCGTTGATTACAGAAGTACCAACGCCGGTAATATGAATTAAACCACCAACAATAGTTGCCACCAACGGATTGCTGCTTGTATAAATAATCGGTTGGGTTGTGTTTAAACTGGTTGCCCCGCCGTTAAAGTCGGGATTACCATAAACTTTTGCAGGAATAGGATTGAAAACAAATGGTACAACCTGCGCAACAGCACCCGCACTTATACCACCAAAAGTGGTTGTGGTACCGGTTGCAATATTGGTAGTATTATTTGCAGTTCCAAAAGGCACACCAAAAGCAGTGCCATCTGTTTGTATCATTCCAATTTCAGCATTGGTTAACGTAATGAATGTTGAACCTTCCAAAGCAGTTGGCCAGTTAATCTGAGCTGTAACGCTTCCGGTTCCACTAAGCCTGTTAACATTCCACACGGCATCAACCACTCGCTGTTTTAAAAATGCAGGTAAAGGTGTACCAGTGATCATGCCGTTGGCGGTAATACCTGTAAATGCTGCAACAGTAAAACTTGATACAGAAGTTGGCGTAATAGTAACTGGTAGATAATGTATTGTCGTACCAACAGGTACAGTTGTAGCTGTATTAATGCCATCTACCTGAATTAAACTTTGTACTCCGGCAAGTGTATAATCGGCAGCTATATATTTTGTATTACTGAATGTACCGGTAATAGCAGCGCCGGGGAACATATGAACCAGATCGGCTGGGCGTAAAGTAAGTTTACCGTTAACCAGTAAACGGTTGTAAATATTCACGCTACGGTTAACCGTAACATTCGCATTTATATCTACAAAACCAGCATCAATAGTAGTTGCCGTTGAACCGGATGATATTCCAAAAGGTTTTGTTGTTGCTCCGTTAATGATATAATTAGTTCCGGATTGATAACTTTTATTGCCAACCACTATAACGCTTCCGGTAAGAGAATCCATACCGTTTACGTTTGCAGTAATCATGGTTGCCGTGTCGCTTATAAATGAATATGTGGCTCCTGTAACATTTGCCAGTGCAGGTTTTGATAAAAGCACAACCCCATTGGAAGAAGAAAATCCAACTACGTTTGTATTAGGTGCCAGTCCATTTCCGGTAACTTTTAAGCCGGTCATACCCGACAAAGTGTTTATTGGTATGTTCGATATTCTGTACCCTCCTACCTCAACATCACCTACAGCTGAAGCAGCAGTTGCAGCAACTTTTGCAGTAAAATCACCAGGCCCAACTAATTGATTAGTTGCCCCAAAATTAATTTTACCAAAAACATCTGTGCCGCCTAGTACATTTAAATTCCTCGCCAATGTTACGTCACTATAGTTAGCTACTGCAAAATTTGGTAAATCAATAGTTCCCGTACCAGAAATAATTTGTGGTACATTACCTCCCATTATAATGGCGTTTGAGCTTCCTGAGGGGCCATCTAGCGTTCCATTAACAGTTAAGTTTCCAAGTATTGGTGTAACACCACTTGAGTGAGTAATTAACTGACATCCATTATCTATTGTTAAACTGCCAATGCGGTCAAAAGGTCCATCGCTATAAAAAATCGAATTGTTTTTTACAAAAACATTGCCTAGGCCCTTTCTGTTACTCCAGGCAGAACTTGAATAAGTTTGTGTAGAGCCATAAGGAGGTGTGCCATCATATCTCCTGTTGGTAGCCATAAAATACAGGTTACTTCCTTCATCAAAATTGGTATACTGTGTAGTTGAGTTATTACCAATGGGGCTTCTTCCTGCATAATAATATAAGGAAGCACCTGACTGAAACCTAACACCGTCTTGCACAGAGGCGTTAAACCCTGAGGTTGCCGATGAATCATTATGATGACAAACAGAGCCCGATGCAAATATCACCGTATTTGCTGCTTGCGCTGTAATATAACTACGAGTATGTACCGAAGTAGAAAGCGGGCTTAAATAAACAGTACCGCTTATTAAAGCTGTTGCACCCGGAGTTACTATAAAATATACATCGTAATTATATATTGCAGTGCCCAGGGTAAACGTACTGCCTGCCCCCACCATTAAATCATCGGCAGCTGTTCCGTCGCCGTTTAACGTTAATGTTGAAGCGCCTGCTGATGTACGACCCAAATTTACACTGACATTATTCTGCAATATTAATCTTCCAAAATTGGTTGATGATACCGTAGCTACTACCGGACCGGTTGATGGCGTTGTGCCACCAATGTTGGTTCCATCAAAAATTAAAACATCGTTTGCCGCAGACGCTGTCCTGGTTGTTCCTGTTCCGTTTAACATGGTGTTCCAGCTACTGTTAGCAGTAAAGCTTGCTGTTGCACCTCCTACCCAATAGTAAGTAGTTTGTCCATACATCAACCCTGCAGCAAATAACAGACAAATGGTAAATAGTATTTTTTTCATTTTTGCAGTTTTTATAAATTTTGTACTAATTGCTTTTTAAAAATCATTTATTATTAATAAAGTCCTCACGCATGGGACTGAACACATCTATTAAAACACCAGCTTCCATACATACCGCACCATGTATGGTATTTGGCGGAATGTAAAAACCGTCTCCGGCTGATAATAGTTTCTTCACGCCGTCTATCTCCACTTCAAAAACACCTTTTTCGATATGTGTTATTTGAGAATGGTAATGCTGATGTAATGAGCCCACGCCGCCTTTTTCAAATTCAACTTTTACAACCATCAGGTTGTCGTCGTAAGACATAATTTTTCTTTTTACACCATTACCCATATCATCCCAGGGTATGTCTTTGTTTTCAATGAAAACTTTTACTGATTCTGTTGTGCCCATAGCATGTAGTTTTTGTCTTTTATAATTTTTTTCCGTCAAATAACACTGTAAAAGGTCCGGTCCAGTTCATTCCACCGGCTGTATGGCTTTGCTTTGCATCCACGTTGTTATTACTTTGTGCAATCATCAATTTCTTATCGCCAATCATTATCTCTGCAACTGAATAGTCTTTATCATTCTGTATTAAATTTATTTTCTTTACTGATGGATAAGCGTTTGAAGAAAATTCATACACGGGATCAAACTTGCCGTGTATTTCTATTACACTTACAAACGATTGATCTTTTCCTTTCTTTCTTACGATAAAAGCAGGCTCACGGCGCAAATTGAAATCCGGGTCGTTGGCGCCAATTCTCGTATAAAATATTTCTGCTGTATCCTGTACTAATGTTGATATGGTATAGTAAGTATGCTTGTTTAAAAATGTAAGCTGCACGGTAGTATCTACTGCTGTCCCTTCGGCCTCTTTCCACAAAAACTGGTAGCCATTCTTTTTACCAAGAGGCTCCTGCTTCTTGGTATTAGCTTTATACTTTACCGATGTGCTTATTAAACTGCCGTTGTACTGAAATGGCAAATCGTATTGATGGGTTGCATCAGATTGTACATTAAAAACATCAACAACCATTTTACGGCTGCCCGGCAATTGCAGCATGTACAACGTACGCTGCATATGGGTATTTTTATATGCGTTATCTTCTTTAGCAGCAACTACCTGCACTGCTGGATTTGTATAGCTGCTAAATAATTTATCTGAATGAAAATTTTCTGCAATACTTTCTTTACCGGTAAAATGGCTTGTTTCATCCATCACTATCGTGTTGTGAGAAATTGTTTGCCCGGCGTAGGATTTGTTCTCAGGTAAATAACGTCCGCCATATTTTTGTTCAACACCAATAAATCTTACTGAGCCATAGTTTGTTAATATTTCATTCCCTTTATCATACAACATGATGCCCAGTTTATCATAGTGCCCGTGTGATAAACCATGGGCAGTATATTTATAAAGCAGGCTGGTTAAATCGGCACCCTTGCCACTTCTGAAAACAGAAATGCCGCCTTCATCACCATTTACACCGTCTTTACTTTCAAAAGATTTATAATCAAAATAAGCAGGAATATTTTTATCCGAAGCCAGGGCGGCTGCAATCGCAATGCCCCCTTTGTTAAGCATTACTCTGTTTTGCTTTTTACTAACCACTAACAAATTATTATCGGCACCGTACACTGGCCAAAAGAGATTGATTGCTGTTACTAATTCGTTTGATGTATAATCTTTTTCTTTCAACGCATCGTTAAATGGAAAAAATGCACCGTCGAGGTTTGTTTGTTGTAAACAGGTTTGTAGCGCTTTTTGTAAAATCTTGTCTCTGTGTTCAAATATTTTTAAAGATGGATTGCTGTTATTAAGTGCATTGGCAAAAACTGCATAAGGCAGGATTGCATAACGGGTGTAATAAGGACCTTCGGTGTAATAACCATCGGGAGAAAACAAACCATTCATCAATGCCAGAAATCCACGCTTGCCATCTTTTTCGGTTCCCTTTAATGCCATATCAACATAATCCTGATTATTGGTTGCGATTCCAATTATCCCAACGCCGGCAGTGGCCCAAACAGCATGATTATGAATCAGATTAAACCAGTCTTTTAAATCTTTCGTAAAAAAATCTACTTCGGGTTTAAAAGCACCGTCTTCAATAGTTTTTCTTTCTGCAGGAGTAAGTGAATTATAAACCAGATCGTAAGCCATCCCGGCATATACCATCCAGTTGGCATCGTTTAATGCCTGCCAGAAAATACGGCCGGGTGAACTACTCGTTGCTTCGGGATGGTTTTTTAATGTTGGATTTAAAGCGGCGTATTTGAGCATCATCATCTTAACCAAACTTGCATATTTTGCTTCGCCGGTTAAGTTATATAATATACCACTGTTAAACATCAGGGTATAATTGGCTTTATGTTTATCGTGGGTATAACCTCCGGCCGGATCTTTAGGAAAGGGAACATCTACATCTTTTCCAATCCATTGGTCAACGTCTTTCTTTATATCAACATAAGACTGATTAAGTAACGGATAAAGGGCAAGATTTTTCTTTACCTCTGCTGCTTCTTTTTTTGTAAAAAAAGTACAAGGATGCTGGGCCTGTATCAACAGGGGCAACATAAGCATGCAAAGCGTTTTAAAAAATTTCATCATCCTGAAGCAATCGTTATATTCATTTTATATGTTGAAACAACACATATTTTTATTCGTCTGTCCTAAACAAAATACGTTCCACCATTAATCTCTACACTTTCTCCATTTATGAATGAAGAAGAATCACCAGAGAGATATAAAACCAGGTCCCCAACTTCTTCTGCCCTGCCCTCTCTCCTTAAGGGAGTAGCAGCAGCCACGTTTGTTCTTATTTCGGCTTTAGTAAACGTATCGTGAAATGTGGTGTTGATCATACCCGGAGAAATACAATTAACCCGGATACCTTTTGGTCCCAGTTCCTTTGCCATACCTCTTGTAAAAGTTAACACCGCTCCTTTTGCTGCAGCATAAGCCGAAGCGCCGCCGCCGCCGCCGTCTCTGGCTGCCTGTGATGAGAAGTTAACAATAGCACCACCTTCAGTCATATAAGGAACAACAGCTCTTGTTACTAAGTAAACCGATTTAAGATTAAGGTTCATAATAGCATCCCAGAATGCCTCGTCAAGTTCGGCAAGTGGTTTTCTTCCCATCAATCCACCGGCAACATTTACCAGGTTGTGAATTACGTTACCATAAGCCGCAGTACAAGCATCAACCACTTTTTTTACATCAGCAGCTTTTGTCATGTCGCCCTGCACAGCAATAGCTTCACCACCAGCATCTGTTATCGTCTTTACTGTTTCGTTGGCCTGTTCTTCGTTATCGAAATAATTAATGCAAACTTTAGCGCCTGCTGCCGCCAATTTTAAAGATGCCTGGCGTCCTATATCTCTGGCGCCACCGGTTACTATCGCTACTTTTCCTTTCATAACTGAACATGTTTTTAATGGTTCTTAAATCTGTCTATTCTGAATTTGCAATCTATGGGAAGTACGGTAGCAAGCTATATTTTGATAAAAAAACGGGTCGTTTTTTTGAGCAAATCGTTAACTGCATCCACAATGGTAATATTTAAAAGCCGAGAATTGGTATTCAGGGCACATAGTAATTATCTAATTATTTAGCCATTTCTTTTAATTTACCAATAGTATTTTCTTTTTTTACTAGTCATTTTCTATTTTTTTTGTACCGAGAACGGTACCGGCAACGTTACCGGTTTTCCCGAAATTAATTAAAGATTAGCTTTACAGTAACAAGTCTTGCTATATTATGACTAAACCCCCAACCATTAAAGACATAGCCCGGCAACTGAATATTTCGGTGTCTACAGTGTCCAGAGCTATACGCAACGCATCAGATGTTAACCCTGAAACAAAAAAAGCGGTATTGGCTTTGGTGGAAGAGTTGAACTATCAACCCAACCAACTTGCCCTTAGCTTAAGAAACAAGCAAACACATACCATCGGTGTAATTGTACCTAACCTTGATTATGTATTATCGATGATGGTACGAGGTATTGACGAAGTTGCATTAGAAGCTGGCTACACGGTTATGATTTGCCAAAGCAATGAATCTTTCGGCAGAGAAATTTTAAATACCAGACGCCTGCTTGAAAGCTTGGTTGATGGCTTTATCATCTCTGTATCCAGCGAAACAAAAACTTTTGAACACTTTAAAAAAATACAGGAAAAAGAAATTCCCATGGTTGTTTTTGACCGGGTAACACCGCAGTTAAAAGCACCAAGTGTACATATTGATAATGTGGGTGGTGGATTTCAGGCAACCGAGCATCTAATTGAACAAGGTTATAAACGCATTGCTATTTTAGCCGGACCGAAAAACCTCGACATCAGTAACAAAAGGCTTGAAGGCTACCTGAACGCCTTGAAAAAACACCATGTTAAAGTAGATAATGACCTGATAGTACATTGCGATTTTAGTCAAGACTATGCTTTTTTTGCTGCAGAAGAATTGCTTGCTATGAAAAAAAGGCCCGATGCGATTTTTACCATCAGCGACAGGATGGCGATTGGTGCCATGCTTGCCATAAAAAAGAAAGGTCTTGAAATGCCGCACGATATCGGACTGGTTGGATTTAATGATGAGCCTATTCTAAGTCTAGTGTCACCCACGATTTCAAGTGTTGAGCAACCGTCTTTTGAGCTTGGGAAAATTACTGCCAAGCTTTTTATTGAAGCCATGCACAACCCGGAAGAAACTACTCCGGTTGAAAAAATACTGAAGACAAAATTATATGTCAGGGAATCTTCACAAAGAATTTTACCAAAATAATTCATACAAATTTTTCAATTATGATAAGGACATTATTATTAAGTCTCTTTTTATCAGTTTCGATACTGACCAATGCGAATACCATTTTGGTTAAAAATATTGAAGAGCTGAAAAAAGCTAATAAAGAAGCTGTACCCGGTGATATAATCGTTCTCCAAAATGGCGAATGGAACAATGTGACCATCTCGTTGAATTGTACCGGAACTTTGGCTAAGCCTATTACTTTTAAAGCACAAACAGCAGGCAAAGTAATTATCACCGGAAACTCAAAACTGTTGCTGGGAGGCACTTATATTACAGTTGACGGACTTTATTTTACCAGGGGATTTGCTGGTGACGATGCTATTATAAAATTCAGAAAAAGCAGCAGTGAATTAGCCAACAATTGCAGGCTAACAAACACCGTCATCAATGATTTTAATAACCCAAAAAGAATGGATGATAATTATTGGGTGATGTTGTATGGTAAAAACAACCGCATTGACCATTGCAGTTTTTTAAATAAAAAGAATATGGGCGTGTTGATGGCGGTAATATTGGATGACGAGCGGAGCAGGGAGAATTTTCACTCTATTGATCATAATTATTTCGGATTCAGATTGCCCCTTGCATCCAATACGGGAGAGATTCTCCGGGTTGGCGTTTCGCAGCACTGCGAATTCAATTCGAACACCATAATAACCGACAATCTTTTTGAACACTGCGATGGAGAGACAGAAATCATTTCAATAAAATCAGGAAGCAATTATGTTCGCAATAACATTTTTAAAGAATGCCAGGGCAGTGTGGTGCTACGCCATGGAGATAATAATACCGTGGAGAACAATATTTTCCTGGGTAATAATAAAGAAGGTACAGGTGGCGTAAGGGTTATTAATAAAGGCCAGTGGGTGGTTAATAATTTATTTTACCAATGCCGCGGCGAGTGGTTTCGTACACCTTTATCAATCATGAACGGGGTACCCAACTCCCCCGCCAATCGTTATGTAGCAGTTACTGATGCGCTAATTGCCAACAATAGTTTTCTGCAATGCGCCCCTATGGGTATTTGTATAGGCAGTGATACCGAACGTTCGGTAGCGCCAAAAGATGTGTTCTTTATAAACAATGAATTTAACAACCTAAGAGACAGCTTGATTTATAATGCTTATGATGATATTAGTGGAATTAACTTTTTTGGCAATCAGGTAACCGCAAACCTAAAACAAACACTGGCCAAGGGATTCGATAAAACCGGCAAACCAGGCAGCAACAATAAAGCTGCTTTTGATTCGCTGTACTTGGCAAGTAAAACAAGACTACAATCTCCACTTTCATCGAAAGCAGGTTATGCAGATAAAAGTAAATTCCTTGAAAAAGAAAAAAATACCCGTCTAAATAGCGGAGCAGTCTGGTTTGCGGCAATGGGTATGGAAAAAACTTCTGCTTCAAAAATTATTAACTGCGTCAATGCAGCATCAGTTGAAGATGCACTTGCCAAAAATGGCAATGTAAAACTTATGATTAACTTAACAGGTACGGCCTATGAATTCAAAGCGCCATTGATTCTTACACAGGATGTAATTTTGACCAGCGCTCAAAAAAAACCAATAAAATTTGTGGCGCCTGATGGCTCAGCGCTTATACAAGTAATAGCTGGCAATACACTCACTATAAAGAATGTGAATCTTAACCTTGCTGCCGTAACAGATTTTATCAGCTCTGATACTTCCGGTAGCAGTAACCACAGCAATTTTAAAATCAGTAATTCACATTTTGTTAATTTAAAAGGCAATTTCTTTACTGCCGCAAAATATAGCGTGGCCGATAGTATTATCGTTTACAATAACACGTTCACCAATTGTGGTGGAACAGTTTTTAGTTTCATCGCAGAAACCGACAATAAAGGCCTTTACAATGTTGAGATTTTCAAAATCAACAATAATCGCTTCATTAGCTGTACCGGACAAATACTGTATATGGTGCGTGGCGGAAATGATGAAAGTACAATGGGGCCCGACCTAACTTTCAGTAAAAATATTATTACAAACTGTTCTACTGCTGATGGCAGTCCGTTAATACATAATTTTGGTACACAGCTCACTCTTATTGAAAAAAATATTTTTACCAACAGCAATGCAGGTAAAACTTTAATTCGGTACGTAGATCTCGTAAGGTCGGTACATCGGTTTAGAAATAATACAATTGTCAAATCTGGCAATATTGATTCCAACAAATTTGTCATCAGCACTGGTAACAAAGTAAAGTAAAGCTGCTTATGCCGGTATATAAAAACCAAATATCCTGCCTTGGCAGAATATTTGGTTAAATAATTTACACGCTATGCCGTGCAAATTATTCGTCTATATTAATTTTTTGCATGCGGGGCACCAATAAGTGCATGATTAACCAACCCAACAGGTAAGCTGCACCGCAAATAAAGAACATGATATAATAACCTGTTTGAATTTGCCCGATTCCTTCAAAATAAACAAACATTCTTTTTTGTACCAAGGCTGATAATAATATACCACCCAGACCACCAAACATACCACCAATACCGGTTACCGAAGCAGTTGCCTTTTTAGGGAACATATCACTAACCGTTGTAAAAATATTAGCGCTCCAGGCCTGGTGAGCTGCGGCAGCTAGACCAATGATTAGCACAGCCAACCACATATTTATATCTCCCAGCAACTGTGCAAAAACAATCGGTATTACACAAAATGCATAAATCAGCATACTGGTTTTTCTGGCTTTGAAAACGGGCATACCGTTATTGATGAACTTCATGGGTAGCCACCCACCACCAACACTACCAAAACTGGAAATGATATACACTATCGCAACCGGCCACATAATTTCTTTACTGGTCAGTCCATATTGCTTTATTAAAAAATCGGGTAACCAGAAGAGATAGAACCACCAAATAGGATCGGTTAAAAACTTACCGATTGCGAAAGCCCAGGTTTGCTTAAACTGCAGCAGTTTAAACCAGGATACTTTTTCTTGATTAACTTCATTTTCATCCTTATCGCTATGTATAAAATTAAATTCTGCTTCGGTTAATCTTTTCTGCTTAGCAGGTACTTCGTAGTATATAAACCAGAGTATCAACCATATAAAACCAACCATACCAGTTAATATAAATGCCCACTGCCAGCCCCAGGCTTCTGCAATTAATGGAACCGTTAAAGGTGCAATAATAGCACCCACATTAGCGCCACTATTAAATATACCGGTAGCAAAAGCCCTTTCTTTCTTGGGAAACCACTCTGCGGTTGCTTTTATAGCAGCCGGAAAATTACCGGCTTCGGTAACTCCCAGGAAAATCCGGGCCAGACTGAAGCCCGCAGTACCGGTTGCAAACGCATGGCAAACTGCAGCAATACTCCATAAACCCGTTGCCAGTGCATAGCCAATTTTTGTACCCAGCTTGTCAATGATTCGGCCAACAAACAACATACCCAGCGAATAGGCAACTTTAAATGCAATTTCGATATTGGCATAATTGGCAGCTTCCTGTACGGCATTCCACTCAAAGGCTTTGGCCAGGTAGGGTTTCACCAGACTGATTACCGCTCTGTCGAGGTAATTAATTGTAGTAGCAAAGAATATCAGCGAACAAATCGTCCACCGGTATTTACCGATTTTTTCAATGGTCATATAGCTGGTTTTGGTTTATTTCCTGCAGTCGTTAATTATAGCAATAACTTTTTTTGTTTCTTCTGTCAGATGATCATATTGTTTTTTAGCCATTACATCTTTACTCACCAGTTTACTGCCCATGCCTACTGCACAAACGCCGGCTTTGAACCAGCCCTCTATATTCTCCTTAGTTGTATCCACTCCACCTGTGGGCATAAACAACAGCTTTGGAAATATATCTTTTATACCACTTAAAAATGATGGCCCCAGCATATTGCCGGGAAATAATTTGATAAATTTCAACCCTGCATTTTCAGCAGCGATAATTTCCGAAGGTGTCATACATCCCGGTGCATAAAATATATCGTTGGCTACGGCGTAATCGGCAACCTCTTTTACAAAACCCGGACTTACCAAAAAGTCAGCACCGGCACTCATATAATCCGTAGCATGCAGCATATTTTTAATGGTGCCCACACCAAGCAACATACCCGGCATATCGGCATTTCTTACCGCCACCATTGCTTTAAAATTAGCCTGTGCTGGGTCTCCCCGGTTGGTTTATTCCACCGCCTTGTTACCGGCACTGTACTACGCCGTTAAT
>JBBKXU010000044.1:0-8671 GCA_037969645.1 Ferruginibacter sp.
ATTCTATTAATAATTTTGCAAAAAAATAAATCATGGGAATAAATACAATGCTAAAGATCTTTTTACCTAAGGACAAGGTGTTTTATCAGCTATTTGAAAGCGTATCGGAAGTGCTGGTAAAAATGGGCGACAAACTGAAAGATGTGGTTAACGAACCCGATTTTGATAAACGAGGTCAGCTGATTCAGGAAATTGAAGATATGGAGCATATCAATGATGACTATACCCACACTATTTTTACTGAATTGGGGAAAAATTTTATAACCCCATTCGACAGAGAAGATATTCATTATCTGGCTACTTCACTTGACGACATTGCTGATTATATTTATGCATCTGCAAAAAAAATAAACTTCTACCGCGTTAATCCCAATGATATGGGCTTTAATAAAATGGCCGACCTGATTGCTTTGGGTTGCCGTCAGGTAGAAATTGCTGTAAAGGAATTACGCAATATGAAAAATATGCGGTTGATTACCGATGCCCTGGTGTCCATCAACAGCATAGAAAACCAAGCCGATGATATTTTTGACATGAGTATTGAGCGCCTTTTTGCAACGGAGCCTGATGCAAAAGAAGTGATAAAGAAAAGAGAGATTTATCAGGTAATGGAAATTGTAACCGATAAGTGTGAGGATGCGGCCAATGTGATTGAATCTATCATTGTTAAGTACGCTTAAAAGATTTGAAAATTAACCGATTTGAAGATTTGATAATTGGGAAAACCCTTTGTTAAATCACCAAATTATCAAATCACCAAATTAGTATTGTATGACTTTTCTAATAATAATTATCGCCCTCGCCCTCATCTTCGACTACATCAATGGTTTTCATGATGCAGCCAATTCAATTGCAACAGTGGTTTCTACCAAAGTGCTAACGCCAACGCAAGCCGTTATTTGGGCAGCGGTGTTTAATTTTGTTGCCTTTTTTATTTTTAAAGATCACGGTGTGGCAAACACCATTGCAAAAACTGTAAAGACTGATCTGGTATTCGGTCATCAGATGTTGGTCGTTATTTTTTCGGGCCTGATTGCCGCTATTTTTTGGAACCTGCTTACTTGGTGGTTTGGTATTCCTTCATCTTCTTCGCATGCATTAGTTGGTGCTTTTTCGGGAGCTGCAATTGCCTACGGAGGATTTGAAACTGTTAACTCAGTTGTAATTTATAAAACTGCGGCATTTATCTTTTTGGCTCCGGTTGTGGGTATGATAATCGCTTTTATCATTTCCCTCTGGTTTATTCATTCGTTTAAAAAAGGATGGATACCTAAAATTATTGCCTTTGTCATTATTGCAGGGGTTGTAGTTTTTCTTTACTTTAATATGGAGTTTAACCCCGAGAAGTTAAAAAAAGTACAATACGATTCTTATATATCGAAAGTGATTTTTTATGGTAAGAATTTTAAATGGATTCTGTTGTGTTCTATCCTGGTAATTATGGCAACATTTACGTTGTTTTTAAATACACTGAATGCATCTAGGGCCAATAAGTGGTTTAAAAGATTACAATTGGTTTCATCAGCAGCATTCAGTATTGGTCACGGTGGTAACGATGCTCAAAAAGTTATGGGAATTATAATGGCTGCATTAATTGCATATGATCCTGTTATTTATAGTTTAGATCATATGGTTGGATGGGTGCCATTGGCTTGTTACACAGCCATTGCACTAGGTACCATGAGTGGCGGTTGGAAGATTGTAAAGACAATGGGGACCAAAATTACTAAAGTAACACCCTTTGAAGGTGTGGCAGCAGAAACCGCTGGCGCCATCACACTATTTGTAACTGAGGCTTTAAAAATTCCGGTGAGTACAACCCATACCATCACCGGATCAATAATAGGTGTTGGCGCTACAAAACGGTTATCGGCAGTAAGGTGGGGCGTTACTGTAAACTTGTTGTGGGCATGGATAATTACCATACCGGTAAGTGGTTTATTAGCCGGCCTTATATATTTAATTGCCAGCTGGCTAATACCAGCGCCCATTCATTAATAGGGGCTGTTGGTGTTGTTTATTTAATAACAAGCCGCTTCCGTAAAATTGATTCATATACTTAATTATTTAAATCACTCACGTTTGTGAGTGATTTTTTGTTTTCTTTGCGTATGAAGAAAATTCTGGTTACCGGTGGCTGTGGTTATATAGGTGCACACACCATTGTTGATTTGATTGAAAATGGTTTTGATGTAATCTCGGCTGATAACAATTCAAGAAGCAACGAGAATATTTTAGATGCCGTAGAAAAAATAACCGGTAAAATCGTTAAGAATTACAAAGTTGATCTGTGTATTTATGATGATACGGTTGCCATCTTTCAGGAGAATCCGGATATTGTAGGCATCATACATTTTGCGGCATATAAGTCAGTAGGAGAGTCGGTTAAAAACCCCTTGCTCTATTTCGAAAATAATTTAAACTCCCTCATCAATATTTTAAAGTGTGCTGATGAGTTTTCTGTTCCCAATTTTGTTTTTTCATCCTCCTGTACCATTTACGGTAATCCCGATAATATTCCAGTAACAGAAGAAACGCCTATGAAAGCTGCAGAATCGGCCTATGGCGCTACCAAACAAATGGGCGAAAAAATCGTTCATGAGGCAGTTAACTGTAATAGTAATAATGCAATCCTGTTAAGATACTTTAATCCTGTTGGTGCACATCCATCAGCTTTGATGGGCGAACTACCGCTAGGCAAACCCGAAAACCTGGTGCCTGCAATAACCCAAACGGCCATTGGTAAATTACCTATGATGAAAGTTTGGGGTAACGATTACGAAACCCCTGATGGAAGTTGTGTACGGGATTATATACATGTTTGCGATATTGCTCATGCCCATACATTGGCGCTCAATTATTTGCTAGCTGATAAAAACGAAACTAACTGCGATATTTTTAATTTAGGAACAGGCAACGGACTAACCGTTTTGGAAATAATAAATGAGTTTGAAAAAACCAGCGGCATAAAATTAAATTACGAGATTGGTCCACGCCGCCCGGGCGATGTGGTTGCCATTTATGCGAATAACGATAAAGCAAAAAATCTGCTGGGCTGGCATCCAAAATACAACCTGCAGGATATGATGGCTACCGCCTGGAAATGGGAATTAAAGCTGAAAGAAGATGAGAAAATATTTAATTCCACCAATGCAGGTTTGAATTAGGCCCTCAGTTATCTTCACAATCAAAGAGATTCATCGAATTTTTTTGGTAAACTTTCTGTTTGGAAGTAATTGTATGAACGCAGACTTTTTATTTAAAAAAGAAGTTTGAACAATATTCCTTCCTTTTTTTGCCCTCAAAGGAATCGGGTTGATGTTTTTCCGGTTCAAAATTTAAAATATCAATTTTTTCTCCTTTATAAAAAAAGAATCCTTCATAGTTAAGCGAAAGAATGAGGTCAAAAGTTTCCTTTACCAATGCCCTGCTTACCTGTTGTGCTTCACATTCCAGAATAATTTTTGGTTTGTGCGTGGCAAGTGTTTTCAGGCCTCCTTTTATTACTTTTAATTCGTGGCCTTCTACATCTATTTTTATTAAATCTGGTTTTAAATTATTTGAAGAACAATAGCTGTCAAGGGTAATTGTTTTAACCTCTGCTGATTTGGCAGTTGGGTTATCTTGTAATGTAAAATGAATAGAAGCACCGGGAGAAGAATCTTTTCCATTTTCCGGAATTATCATGGTAACTGTTTCTTCTTTATCCGACAATGCATGCGGTTCAATAGTAACCTGCGGGTATTGACTTCCGGAAAAATAATTTTTCAAAAACTGATATAAAAAATTCTGGGGCTCAAATCCAATAACCTTTCCTTTACGTCCGGCCTTTTTAATCATCCAATATAAAAAGCCACCTTTGTTAGCGCCAATGTCGATGAGTGTGTCGCCTGGGTTCGTATTATCAATAATAAAAGATATTTCATTTGGGTTTTCGTGTAATTGGTAATGCCGTGCCCGTACGAGCATTTTTATAATTTGAATCATGTGAATGCCATTTATATAAAGAAACGAAATATAACTAAAGTACTTGGAAAACTTTGTTAGTAATTTTTTTAGACAGATTGTGTTTCCATCAAATCTTTCTTTTACTTTGCGGCAATTGCAGATAACAGTTTAAACCCGCTCATTGTATGCTCAAAGAAATTCAGGTTTTAGGTAATAAAGATACCCGCAGTGGTTTTGGAGATGGCATTTTAGAAGCTGCCCGTAAAAATCCTAATATCATGGCGCTTACGGCCGATCTGGCTGGGTCTTTAAAACTAAACGGCTTTATTAAAGAATTTCCCGAAAGGTTTATCCAGTGTGGTATTGCCGAAGCCAATATGATGGGCATTGCAGCCGGATTAACCATCGGCGGTAAAATTCCGTTCACAACAACTTTTGCAAACTTTTCTACGGGCAGGGTTTATGATCAAATTCGCCAGAGTATCGCTTATAGCGGTAAAAATGTAAAAATTTGTGCATCGCATGCCGGACTTACTTTAGGTGAAGATGGCGCAACACACCAGATTTTAGAAGATATTGGTTTAATGAAAATGTTACCTGGAATGACGGTGATTGTGCCTGCGGATTATAATCAAACAAAAGCTGCAACCATGGCCATTGCCGACTACGAAGGCCCGGTTTATCTGCGTTTTGGTCGTCCAACTTGGCCAATTTTTACCAATGAAGCCGATTTTGTAATTGGTAAAGCACAACAATTATCCGAAGGAACTGATGTTTCTATTTTTGCATGCGGCCATATGGTTTGGAAAGCTGTGGAAGCCGGAAGAATACTAGAGGAAAAAGGTATCAGCGTGGAAGTAATTAATATACATACCATTAAACCTTTGGATGTAGACGCTATTGTAGCATCTATCAAAAAAACTAAGTGTGCAGTAACGGCCGAAGAGCATAATATCATCGGCGGACTTGGTGATAGTATTGCGCAAACAGCTGCAAAGCATTTCCCAATTCCTATTGAGTTTATTGGCACCAACGATACGTTTGGCGAAAGTGGCAAACCTTTGGAACTGTTAAAAAAATACGGTCTGGACACCGATTTTATAGTTGCAGCAGCCGAAAAAGCGATATCCCGTAAATAAGTTATTAAACTTTATACTAAAAAACCAATCATACGATTGGTTTTTTTATTTTTACGCTCAACCACTATGACAGAACCACTATGACTGAACAATTAGACGATAAAGAACTGCTGTTGCAGTTTGCCGATCCGGCAACAAAAGAGCGCAGTTTTACGCTCATTTTAAAAAAATACCAGGAAAAACTGTACTGGCATATCCGTCGTATGGTAGTAAACCACGATGATGCCAATGATGTATTGCAGAATATGTTTATTAAAGTGTGGAAGGCGCTGGAAAATTTTAGAGAAGATAGTCAACTTTATACCTGGCTTTACCGCATAGCAACAAACGAATGCCTTACATTTTTGGCCAAGGAGAAAAAAAGAAGCGCTGTCTCCTTTAGCGATGTGGAAACTGGGCTAAGTAATAAGTTAGAGGCTGAACAGCATTTTGACGCTAATAAACTGGAGTGGAAATTACAAGCTGCCATACAACAGTTGCCTGAAAAACAACGGGTTGTGTTTAATTTGCGTTATTATGACGAAATGCCATACGAAAAAATGAGCCGGGTGCTTGAAACGAGTGAAGGAGCCTTAAAAGCAAGCTATCATCACGCAGTGAAAAAAATTGAGAATTTTATACTGAATACTTAAACTTTTTGCTAAAAACAGAGTCTGAATTACGTAGATGGAAAATAACAACAACATATTGAATGAGTTACAGGAGCTGAGTCCTACCATGGCGGCCATTAAAAAGGTAAATGTTTTTACGGTACCGGATGGATATTTTGAACATTTGAGTGCAGGTATACTGATGGGGATTAAGCTTGAAAATGGTATTGATATTGGTGCTATTGATAGTTCAACTGCAGGTGTACCGGTTGGTTATTTTGATTCGTTGGCTGGTTCAATTCTTACTAAAATAAAAGATCAGGAAAGTGAAGATGCGGCTACAGAATTAAAGGCCTTATCACCGATGTTGTACAGCATTCAAAACGAAAATGTGTTTGAAGTACCGCAGGGTTATTTTGAAAATTTAAGCGAAGATGTTTTAAGTAAAGTAAAACCAGAGCCTAAGGTGGTTACTATGCCGAGCCGCAGCCGCACTTTCTTCAAATATGCTGTAGCAGCCGCTATTACCGGCGTAATGGCATTGGGAGTTTTTAAATTTACTGCAAACGAAAAAATGGAATTACCAAATTATGTAAAATTTGGATTACAAGTAAATGATGTTGATCAGGAGCTGGCAAAAATTTCGGATACAGAGATATTAAAATACCTGGAAGCAGGTGGTACCGATGTAAAAGCGTCATTTGTAGCAAACAGTACAGACAATAATGAATTGCCATCTCAGGAAGATTACCTGCTTGATGAAGAAGCGCTGGATAAATATCTGAACAGTATAAACCTTGATGATTTAAAAAACTAAATAACGAAGATGAAAAAATATATACTCATATTATCCCTTTTATTTGGCAGTGTGGCTATGGTTTTTGCCCAGGAAGCACAACCCGGTGAAGACCTGAGCAAACAAGAAAAAATTAAAGCATTGTACGTTGCTTATGTAACGCAGCAATTGCAGTTAACTCCTGAGGAAGCTCAAAAATTCTGGCCAGTACATACCCAGTTTGAAACAGATTTGAGTGGGGTAAAAAGAGATCTACCAGAGTTGGAGAAGCAACAAGCGCTACTGGATGTGAAAAAGAAGTATCAGGACAGATTCAGTAAAATTGTAGGCAATGTAAGGTGCGAACGGTTTTATGGCATGAGAGATGCTTTTAGAAGAAAATTGATGGACAAGGTGCAAAAACAAAGAGACAACCCCAACCGGCGTCCAAATCCAAGGCGAAATCAATAGGTAAAAATTTTAATAAATGTAAAACTCCCGAATATTCGGGAGTTTTTTTATCGGTTCTTATTCCGTGTTTCAGTGCTTCTGTGGCAATTTTAAGCAATTCAATAAATTTTTCATTTTGCTTTCCCTTTTTTTGCCATTCCGCCCGTCTTTCCCTACCTTTGCAGCCTTAAAAAACAGGCCTTTTAATAATAATATCAATTAAAAATTATGGTAGAAATTAAACCAGACGAGATTTCCGCAATTCTTCGCCAGCAATTAAGCAATTTTAATGCAGGTGCAAGTTTAGAAGAAGTGGGAACAGTTTTACAGGTGGGTGACGGTATTGCCCGTGTTTACGGCTTAAACAACGTGCGTTCGGGTGAATTAGTAGAGTTTGATAACGGCGTTAGAGCCATTGCACTTAACCTGGAAGAAGATAATGTGGGTGTGGTATTGATGGGTGACAGCAGCGAAATTAAAGAAGGTGATAAAGTAAAGCGTACCGGTCAGATCGCTTCTATTAAAGTAGGAGAAGGTATGAGCGGCCGTGTTATTAATACTTTGGGTGAGCCAATTGACGGTAAAGGTCCAATCAAAGGCGAATTATATGAAATGCCTTTGGAGCGTAAAGCGCCGGGTGTAATTTTCCGTGAGCCGGTAAAAGAACCATTACAAACAGGTATCAAAGCTATTGATGCGATGATTCCTATTGGCCGTGGACAACGTGAGTTGATCATTGGTGATCGCCAGACCGGTAAATCGGCGATTGCGATTGACACCATCATCAACCAAAAAGAATTTTACGATGCAGGCAATCCTGTTTATTGTATATATGTGGCTATTGGTCAAAAAGCATCTACTATTGCAGGTGTTATGAAAACTTTAGAAGAGTACGGAGCAATGGCTTATACTACTATTGTTGCTGCATCTGCTTCTGATCCTGCTCCTTTACAGTTCTACGCACCATTTGCCGGAGCTGCAATCGGTGAGTTCTTCCGTGATACTGGTCGTCCTGCTTTAATCATCTATGATGATTTGAGCAAGCAGGCTGTGGCTTACCGTGAGGTTTCTTTATTGTTAAGAAGACCACCGGGACGTGAGGCTTATCCAGGTGACGTATTCTATCTGCATAGTCGTTTACTGGAAAGAGCTGCAAAAGTTGTTTCTAAAGATGAAATTGCTGCGCAGATGAACGACTTACCCGAATCAATCAAGCATTTGGTAAAAGGTGGAGGTTCTTTAACGGCCCTGCCGATTATTGAAACTCAGGCTGGTGACGTATCAGCTTATATTCCTACTAACGTAATTTCTATTACCGACGGACAGATCTTCTTAGAGGGTAACCTGTTTAACGCTGGTATTCGTCCGGCCATTAACGTGGGTATTTCGGTAAGTCGTGTGGGTGGTAATGCACAGATTAAATCCATGAAAAAAGTGGCTGGCACACTTAAATTAGATCAGGCACTTTACCGGGAGCTTGAAGCTTTCAGTAAGTTTGGTGGTGATTTGGATGCTGCAACTAAAAACGTAATTGACAAAGGTGCCCGTAACGTGGAAATCTTAAAGCAATTGCAATACTCACCAATGAGTGTTGAAAAGCAGGTTGCGATGATCTACTTGGGAACACAGGGTTTATTGAGAGAAGTTGCTGTTAAAAATGTAAAAGCATTTGAAGAGCATTTCTTAATGGAAATGGAAAACAAATATCCTGAAATTCTAGCTGAGTTTAAAAAAGGTGTACTGAATGATGAAAGCCTGAAGAAAATGAC
>JBBKXU010000045.1:0-4340 GCA_037969645.1 Ferruginibacter sp.
TAAAACCAATGCAACTGAAGCTATGCGCATTGATTCGATTGGCAAAGTAGGTATTGGAACTACAACGCCAGCTCATAAGTTACAGGTAGATGGCGATATCAGGTTTATAGGAGATTTTATAAACCAGGATGCGATTGGGGTTAACTCGGGTGCAGTACAAAATATCCCATTTACAAACGGAATTTTTAATCCGCTTACTGGTACGGATGCAAGTATTACGATTGCCGATGGAAATGGAGTAAATAATTCAGCAGTTTTCATCAGTGGGTTTGCACGCACTTTTGGTGGTAATTTAAATGGGAACAGCAGTTCGTTGGGTGGGTATTACCTTATTTTGCAAAGAGATACTGATCCGCTTTTTTCAACTGCGGTTATTCTTACTTACACCAGTGATATTTGTTATATAGAAACGCCGAATGCTGCAACCAGCGCTGTGATTGGATTTGGAGGAGGAGGCCATATCAGTTTCCTCGATTCTGGCCTTACACCAGGTACCTATTATTACCGATTGGTGCTGTACCCGAATGGATTTGCCATTACTTCGGGAACTTATGATGTGTATCAAAGATCCCTCAGTGTGTTGCAGATAAAAAGATGATATACAGTTTATTTTTCTACAGTATGATAAATGGTAGTTCAGTTACAAGCCTATCTATTAACTTTATTGTCCAAAACCAACTATAAATGAAGAAATTAATTCTCCCGGCATTACTATTATTATGTATTGGCGCCACTGCTCAAAAGAAATCGCTTACCCATGATGTATATGATGGCTGGAAAAGTCTGGGTGAAAAACTGATCAGCAATGATGGCCAGTATGCTGTATATTCCATTAATCCGCAGGAAGGCGATGGAGAACTGGTAATTCAGCATCTGGCTACCCAAGAGAAAACAATACTAGCCCGTGGTTATGCTGCGGTAATTACCGAAGACAGCCGTTATGTTGTTTTTAAAATCAAGCCCGTTTTTAAGGATACCCGTCAGGCGAAAATAAAAAAGAAGAAACCCGATGAAATGCCCAAGGATTCAATTGGCATTATTGAGTTAGGTAAAGAGCAAGTGCTAAAGTTTGCCAGAGTTAAGGGATTTAAGGCGCCCGAAAAAGCTGCCGGTTGGATAGCTTATCATATGGAAAAACCTTTGCCCGATACTTCGAAATCGAAAAAAGGAAAAACTGCTGTTGTAGATTCTGATAAGGCGAATATTGATATGCTTGTCAAGTTGGCAGATTCTGTGATTCGTAAATCAATTGAATCTGTAAAGGCTGAGAATCTTACCAAGGAAGAAATGATTGGCGCCGCCAATAAAGCAGCAAAAGAGATCATAAAAAAGGCGAAAGATGAAATGGTCACAGAAGAAACAACCATGAATGATGCGGAAGGCGATGAAACGCCGGGTGCTGGTTCAGCATCGGAAGGAACTGATCTTGTGGTAAGACGTTTGAGCGATGGTAAAGAGAAAGTTTTTAAGCTGGTTAGTGAATATGCTTTTGACAAGAAAGGGACAAAGCTGGTTATTGAAACAACCAAATCAGTCAAAGACAGTAACAGCATAACTTTTGTAATGATTTACAACCTGTTGTCGGAGAAAACAGATACCATCATGAAAAACTTCAACGAGGCGAAGAATTTTACTTTTGATGAAGAAGGTATGCAACTTGCTTTTGTTGCCGAACGTGACAGCAGTAAAAAGGCCTTGCAAAAATTTTATAAACTCTGGTACTTTACCAGCGGCCAGGACAGTGCAAAAATGATTGCGGAGAAAAATACCGTGGGTATGCAATTAGGCAGTACCATCAGCGAAAATGGCGTAGTAAAATTCAGTAAGGACGGTAAGAAATTATTTTTTGGAACGGCTGCTATCACAGCGCCGAAAGATACTACGTTGGTTGATTTTGAACTGGCACGTTTAGATGTATGGCATTACAATGATGATTACCTGCAACCCATGCAGCTTAAAAATTTAAAGAACGAGCTTAACCGCAGTTATATGGCCGTTGTAAAACCCGGCGATGACAGGATTGTGCAACTAGGCGATGAAGATGCAGAAAATATAACCCTGGTTGATGAAGGTAATGCTGATTGGGTTTTGGGAGAAAGCAATAAAGGCAATCGTATTGCTATACAATGGGAGGGCCGGTCTAAAACAGTTGCCTATTTTATCAGCACTAAAGACGGCAGTAAAAAATTAATAAAAGCCGCTTCCAGAGCTGATTTTACGCCATCGCCGAAGGGTAAATATGTCTATTGGTACGATCCAGAGTTAAAAAATTACTTTACCTGGAATACTTCGAATGGAGTAGTAAAAAACGTCAGCGATAAAATTAAAGAGCCTTTATACGATGTAGAGAATGATGTACCAGATTTGCCGAGAGCTGCTGGTTTTACCGGTTGGACAGCCAATGACCAATATATGCTTGTAAATGATGTATACGATATCTGGCAGGCAGACCCTAACGGTTTTGAGCAGCCCAAAAACATAACCAATGGTTTTGGCAAAAAAAACAAAACTGATTTTAATTACGTAAACCTAGACAGGGAAAAACGTTTTATTGATGCTGACGAAATTATATTATTGCGTTCGCAGGACAAGACAACCAAGTATGGCGGCTTCTACACAAAGAAAGTAAATGAAGTGAGTAACCCGGTATTACAGAGTGCCGGTCCATATAGTTTTAGTAATCCTGTAAAGGCCGATAAAGCTGCGCAGTATATTGTACAGCGTTCCGATATCAGCAAAAGCGAATTATTTACTTCGTCCGATTTAAAAACGCTAAGCCAGTTAACCGATATTGCAGCTCAGCAAACAGAATATAACTGGCTCACAGCAGAACTCGTTAAATGGAAGATGTTTGACGGTAAAATGAGCGAGGGTATTTTGTACAAACCTGAAAATTTCGATCCAAAGAAAAAGTATCCGGTCATTTTTTATTTTTATGAGCGTAATGCCGATGGGTTGTATTCATACAAAACGCCTGCACCAAGTGCCTCTACAGTAAATACTGCTTATTATGGAAGTAATGAGTATCTCATCTTCGATCCTAATATTTATTATAAAGATGGTGAACCTGGTAACAGCGCCTATAACAGCGTAGTAAGTGCCGCTAAGCATTTATCAAAAATGCCTTTTGTGGACAGTACTCGTATGGCTTTGCAAGGGCAGAGCTGGGGCGGTTACCAAATTGCATATCTTGTTACAAAAACAAATATCTTCCGTGCTGCATGGGCGGGTGCTCCAGTAAGCAACATGACAAGTGCTTATGGCGGCATACGCTGGGGAAGCGGTATGAATAGGCAGTTTCAATACGAACATACGCAGAGCCGCATTGGCGCTACGCTTTGGGAAAGACAGGATTTGTACTTGAAAAATTCTCCTTTGTTTTTTGCTGACAAAGTGAATACGCCGTTGGTGATGATGCACAACGATGCAGATGGTGCAGTGCCTTGGTATCAGGGTATTGAATATTTTACTGCACTGCGCAGACTTGGTAAAAAAGTATGGCTGCTGCAATACAATGGTGAGGATCATAATCTGGTTGAACGTAAGAACCGTAAAGATCTTTCAATTAGACTTGGACAATTTTTTGATTATTATTTAAAAGATGCCAAGCCGGCCAAATGGATAAAAGATGGTTTGCCGGCAACGGAAAAAGGAAAAGATTGGGGACTAGGATTTTAGTAATAAAATATTGAACATACAAGGGAAGTCAAGCTTTTAAAAGCTTGACTTCCCTTTTTAAAAAGGTTTGCCAGCAATAGATAATAGCTTGAATTGTTGATTGGGTGTGGAATAATACTTATTCTGCCAGAAAATAATTTATACTTTTTAGGCAGCAACTTATACTTTTATATCATCTTACTTCATAACAAATTAAAATTGGTATGAAAAAACTTGGCATTCTTATCCCGGCAATAATTCTTTGCTTCGTTACTATTTGTAGCTGCAAAAAATCTACTACACAATCAACTGCAACACCAGTACCAACCCCTGTAGTAATCAACTCTGCTTTAAAACCTGTAATCATGGATATGGGTACAGCTTATTGGAGAGGTTTACAAGGTGGACTTTATCCAAACGGGCTGAATGCCAGACCGGTAGCTCATAATAATGCCGGTTTGCAGATTGCTTCCCAAATCAAACCACTTGATATTAACGGAAATTACGACCCAGTTAACGGAAAAATTGTTTGGTTATCAGTAGGTATGTCAAACTGTACGCAGGAAACACAGGAGTTTATACCACTTGTAAATGCGTGGCCAAATAAAAATACAAAATTGGTTTTAGTTGACGGAGCTCAGGGTGGCTGGGACATTGACCTGATGAATGATCCGGCAGCAGCG
>JBBKXU010000046.1:0-10044 GCA_037969645.1 Ferruginibacter sp.
GAATCTACCTGTAATTTATATGAGGGCCTTGGAATTGCTAACGAGTTGGTTTTTTTTAGAATGAACAAAGATGCCTACGAACATTGCTGGATAGGCGATGACAGAATTGATATGCCGGCAGGTATAGAAAATCTGCAGGAATCACTTTCTCTGCGTTTTCCAAAAGAAAAAAAAGGGATAAAAAAATACCTCAAACTTGTACAAACTGTAAGTAAAGAGTTGTTTCTCATTCCAAAAATGAATGGGTTTTGGGATAATATTACCATACCCTACCGAACCCGGCATCTGGGTAAATACGGCTTGTTTAAGCTAAAAACGGTAATTGGCTGGCATATTAAAGACCCGTTGTTAAAAAAAGTACTCAATATACAGTGCGGCGATCATGGGCTACCCCCGTCCAAAGCAAGTTTTCCTTTTCATTGTGCATTAATGGATCACTACTTTAACGGCGGCTTTTACCCCATGGGTGGCGGAGCGGCCATAGTAAAAGCTATGACCAATGCTATTAAAAGCCTCGGCGGCGAAATTAGAACCGGGCTTGCTGTTAAAAAGATTTTAGTACAGGGAGAGAAGAAATTGAAAACGGTGGGTGTAGAGTTGGAAAACGGCGAAATAATAAGGGCAAAACAGGTTGTATCAAATGCCGACCCCGGCACAACTTATAAATTGGTTGGACAGGAAAACCTCAGCGAAAAACTGGTTAAGAAACTAAATGCAACCCGTTATTCGGTTACATCGCTTATGTTTTTTATTACTGTAGAGATGGATATAAGGCAGGCGGGGCTAGACTCTGGTAATATCTGGTTTATGCCTCATAAAGATATGGATGGTATTTATGAAGACCTTACCAAGATCTCTATTTTAGAAAAAGATGAATTTGATTCGCTTTTTATCAGTTGCTCATCTTTAAAAGACCCGCTGAGTTTTAATGGACGGCAGCATACGGTAGAAGTAGTTACGTTTATCGACTATGATTCTTTTAGTTCCCTTTATGCCTACCGCAATGAGAATGACGAATCCTATCAAAAGATAAAAGCAAGGCTTTGCGAAAAGCTGAATAATACACTCAAAAGAATTCTGCCGGCCATGCACCCAAATATTGTGCAAATGGAACTGGGCACACCCATCACCAACGAATTTTACATCAACTCTACCAAGGGCAATGTATACGGCACCGAAAAAGGGTTTATGCAAACCGGCCCCTTTTCTTATAAAGCTAAAACCGAAATTGAAAATCTGTACATGTGTGGTGCCAGCATAATGAGTCATGGTGTGGCAGGTGCCAGTTACTCGGGTGTAAAAACTGCAGCAGAAATACTAGGTTGCAGGGAAGAAGACCTGATAAAGGAAGATGAATCGCAACAACTGCGGGTTTATGATGCAGAAGACAGCAGCCAATGGCCAGAGTGGATACATCAGCGTATAGCGGACAAAAAAAAGCGTGCAGAAAATAAAACTTCTGTTGCTGCTCAGGCTGTACAGCAGTAATTCCCTTTTATGTTTTAATTTTATCCAACTTCTATAAGTTTTTCATCAAATGCTAACTGATAATAATGGCTGGTTCTGTTCTGTTGAAGGAGAAAGTTGATGCGTTGAAAGCCTGTGTTATTATTCCTACTTATAACAACGCAGCTACACTTGCGGCCGTAATTGAAGATGTTGCTCAATACAGCGATCATATCATTGTAGTAAACGATGGCTCAACTGATAATACACTTGACATTGTAAGCAAGTACCCTTTTGTGCAACTCATTACTTATCCAAAAAATGTTGGCAAGGGATGGGCGCTCCGTCAGTCATTTAAATACGCATCTGAAAAGGGCTATAAATATGCCATCACAATAGATTCCGATGGGCAACATTTTGCCAAAGACCTCCCTGCTTTTATAAATAAGCTCGAAGAAGAACCCAATGCTATCATTATTGGAGCCCGTAACATGGGACAGGCTTCTGTACCTGGTGGCAGCAGTTTCGGAAATAAATTTTCAAATTTTTGGTTTAAAGTAGAGACGGGAATTACAAGTCCTGATACACAATCTGGGTTCAGATTGTATCCATTGGAGCCATTAAAAAAAATGCGCTTCATCACTCGTAAATACGAATTTGAAATTGAAGTGTTGGTAAGGGCTGCATGGAAAGGTGTACATATAGTTTCTGTTCCGGTAACGGTTTATTATGCACCTGCTGCAGAAAGGGTTTCGCATTTTCGTCCATTCAAAGATTTTTTTCGCATAAGTATTTTAAATACCATTTTGGTGCTCATCGCTTTTCTTTACATTAAACCCCGTGATTTTATCAGAACCCTCTTCAGCAGAAAAAAATTAAAGAAACTGTTGGATGATCATTTGTTTAATCCGCATCATTCGGCACAGTTAAAAGCCATGTCTGTTGCATTTGGTATTTTCATGGGCATCATTCCTATCTGGGGTTTTCAATTGGTGGCCGCCATTTTCCTGGCTATCTTATTTAAGTTGAACAAACCTTTGGTGATTGTTGCAGCAAACATCAGCATACCACCCATGATACCGGCAATTATTTTCCTGAGTTATAAAATGGGTGCTTTTTGGATGGGCGCCAATGCCATGCAGATTGATTTCAGCAGTGCTATTACTCTTGACTCCATTAAAAAGAACCTGCTGCAATATATTTACGGAAGTATAACACTTGCTGTTGTGGCCGCCGTTGTATTTGGTTTACTTACATTTATTTTTTTAAAACTGATTGGTAAAAAGCAGGCGATAATTACAAAGGCTGAATAGGGTATGGAAAAAATATTACTTGCTATATATCATTTTTTCGAAAAGCGGCAATTGGCCATGTACGCCGTATTTGCCGCGATACTGCTTGCAGCCGGTTGGTTTGCTCTGCAGGTAAAATTTGAAGAAGATATTGCTAAAATTTTACCAAAGGATAAAAAGATTGAAAAACTGAACGAAGTTTTCCAGAATTCAAAATTCATGGATAAGCTGGCAGTCACCGTATCACTAAAAGATACTACTGCCGAAGCACAACCCGATAGTCTTGTTGCTTATACCGATGAGCTAGTGGTAAACATGGAGCAAAAGCTTGACTCTTTCATCAGCAAAATAAATTATAAAGTAGATGACGGACTTGCACTGGAATTATTTGGAACCGTAAGCGATCATCTGCCCGTCTATCTAAATGAAAAAGATTATACACAGATTGATTCGCTGATTACTCCTGCAAGAGTTAAAGAAACACTCGAACAAAATTTTCGTACACTAACTTCTCCGTCAGGCTTTGCATTAAAAAGTATGATCAGCAAAGACCCGGTGGGCATTACTTTTCTAGGACTTAAAAAGTTACAACAATTACAGTACGATGAAAATTTTGAGCTTTACGATAATTATATAATGACAAAAGATAGAAAGCACCTCATGCTTTTTATCACACCAAAATATCCACCCAACAATACGGGTAAAAATGCGCTGCTCTTAGAAGGGCTCGATAGTTTGATTGATAATAACAGCAGTTCTGTAACAGCGTCTTATTTTGGAGCCACCGCAGTTTCGGTTGGCAATGCGTTGCAGTTGCGTAAAGATTCGATGCTAACACAAGGCATAACCGTTCTCTTTATTATTGTTTTTCTGGGATTTTATTTTAAGAAAAAAAGAGCACCCTTTATAATTCTTGTGCCGGTAATATTTGGTGCAGTGTTTTCCTTAGCCTGCATTTATTTTTTAAAGGGAAGTATTTCTGTAATTGCTTTAGGTACCGGCTCAGTGGTACTGGGCATCGCCGTAAATTATTCTTTGCATGTCTTTAATCATTACCGGCATACCAGAAATATTGAAACGCTGATACGAGACCTCGCCATACCTATGACAGTAGGCAGCTTTACCACCATCGGTGGTTTTTTATGCCTGCAGTTTGTTGAGTCGGAGATGTTGAAAGATTTGGGACTTTTTGCTGCATTCAGTTTGGTTGGGGCTTCGCTTTGCTCTTTGATATTTCTGCCGCATTTTATAGCCAGTAAAAAAGAACAGGCTGCTCATACTGCAGATAAATTTTCATGGATTGATAAGGTTGCTTCTTTAAGGCCTGAGTATAATAAATACCTGGTGCTTCTAATCCTGGGCTTAACTGTCTTTTTTGCATTCTGGGCAGGTAAAGTTGGTTTTGAATCTGATCTGCAGAACATGAATTTCATGAACAGCCGGTTAAAAGAATCCGAGAAAAAGTTAAACCAGATCAATCAATATGCCTTACAATCTGTTTACTTAGTAACTGAAGGAAAAACGCTGGATGATGCTTTGGTGAACAATGAAAAATTAGTAAAGCAGATTGAAAAGCTGCAGGATGAAAATGTGGTAAAAAAGTATTCAGGTGTTTCTTCTCTCATCATTTCAGATTCTTTACAACAAACAAGAATTGAACGATGGAACAAATACTGGACTGCAGATAAGAAGGCAGCTTTAATGGCAACGCTCATTAAAGAAGGCACGGCGCTGAAATTCAATGCCTCGGCATTCGACAATTTTAAAATGCTGCTGGATAATGCTTATGTACCGGTAGGTACAGATGCTATGGCTGATGTGCGTAAAATTTTCCTGGATGATTATATCACTGAAAAACCCGGTAAAACAACAGTTGTAACTCTGGTTAAAACCGTTCCCGAAAAACGACAACAGGTTTATAAAACCTTCGAAAACGAAGAGCATGTTACCGTGCTTGATAAACAATACCTCACCAACCGCATGGTGGAAATTATCAATTCTGATTTTACCAGCATTGCATTAATGACTTCCATGCTGGTGTTTTTTGTTTTACTGATTGTTTACGGAAGAATAGAACTGACGCTGGTTTCCTTCATTCCTATGTTCATCAGTTGGGTTTGGATACTCGGCATCATGGGCCTGGCGGGCATCCAGTTCAATATTATCAACATCATTATATCTGCATTAATATTTGGTTTGGGCGACGATTACAGTCTGTTTATTATGGATGGATTGTTACAGGAATACAAAACAGGAAAGAAAAACCTTTCTTCCTTTAAATCTTCTATCATTTTGTCCGCCGTTACCACCATCGCCGGTCTGGGTGTGTTGATATTTGCCAAACATCCTGCGTTGCAATCAATCGCTTTAATTTCCATCATTGGTATTCTTTGTGTGGTAGTTATGTCGCAGATATTAATTCCGTTTCTTTTTTCAGTATTAATTAAGAATAGGGTAAAACGGAATCGCTTTCCATGGACGCTCTGGGGTTTCATCAAATCCTCCTTTGCATTTTCTTATTTCATTGGCTGGAGTGTTACGTTCACAATCATTGCCTGGATATTTGCATTGTTTAATATCAAAGAAAGAGGGAAGTTGATTTATCATACTTTAATTTCAAAAGTCTGCAGGCGGTTGGTATATATCATGATCAACGTAAAAAAGAAGATCATTAATCCACAGCAGGAAAAATTTAAAACGCCGGCCATTATTATCGCCAATCATCAATCATCGCTGGATATTCTCCCACTGATCATGCTGCATCCAAAATTGTTGATGATCACTAACAACCGGATATGGAATTCGCCGCTATTTGGTAAAGTAATACGCATGGCGGACTATTTTCCTGCGGAGCAGATTGAAACAGATTTAAGCCTGGTGGAAGACAGGATTAAAAACGGGTACTCCGTTATTATTTTTCCTGAAGGAACAAGGGCCGTAGATGGCGTGATAAAACGTTTCCATAAAGGTGCTTTTTATCTTGCAGAAAAATTAAATGTGGACATCCTGCCAATCATGATACATGGCACCGATTATACACTTACCAAACAAGATCAGCTTTTAAAAGACGGGCAACTTACAGTTAAGATTCTGCCGAGAATAAAACCGGATGATAAAACTTATGGTGATGGTTATGCCGAAAGAGCCAAACATATTGGCCGCTATTTTAGAACAGAGTTTGAAATGCTGAGGGCAGAAATTGAGCAGCCAAAATATTTCAGGGAGAAATTAATTTACAATTATCTCTACAAAGGTCCGGTGCTTGAGTGGTACATGCGGATAAAAACAAGGCTCGAAAAGAACTACCAGCTATTTCATGAACTTGTTCCCACCAAGGGCAAGATACTTGACATTGGCTGTGGCTACGGGTTAATGCCTTATATGTTATCTTTCACGTCGGCACAAAGAGAGATTACGGGCATTGATTACGATGAAGAAAAAATAGACACCGCCAATCATTGCTTCAGCAAAACAGATAACGTTAAATTTGTACACAGCGATGTGCTGGGTTTTGAATTTGAAAAATATGATACCATAATCATCGCGGATATGTTACATTATTTGCCTACCGATGAACAAAAGCAGGTGATTGATAAATGTATCAGTAATCTTAATCCCGGGGGAACAATCATAGTAAGAGAAGGCGACAGCGACAAACAGGAAATGCATAAGAAAACAAAGTGGACGGAGTTTTTCTCCACCAAAGTTTTAAATTTTAATAAAACAAAAGAAACAGGGCTGAGTTTTTTATCGGGCAATATGATCAGAACAATAGCGGCAGCCAATAGTATGAGCTGCAGCGAAATTGCCGATTCAAAACTCACATCAAACACTATATTTATAATGAAAGCGGCATCAGTTTAATGACAGCGGAATTCGACATAGTGATTATAGGTAGCGGTATGGGTGGCCTGGTATGCGCTGATATACTCGGCAAGGAGGGTTATAAAGTTTGTGTACTTGAAAAAAACAAACAGATAGGTGGTTGCCTGCAAACCTACGTTCGTGACCGTGTCATCTTTGATAGCGGTGTACATTATCTGGGTGGTCTTGGCGAAGGACAAAATCTTTACCAGATTTTTAAATACCTCGGCATTTTGCAAAAACTCAAACTGCAAAAAATGGAAGAGGGTTGTTTTGATAAGATCATTATTGAGGGCGACGAAAAAGAGTATATCTATGCACAGGGCTACGAAAATTTTATACAGCACCTGCTGAACGATTTTCCAAATGAAGAAAAAGCCCTGCGTTTGTATTGCGATAAAATACAGGAAGTGTGCAGTAAATTTCCGCTGTATAATTTAAGGGCGGGCGGGAACAGGGATGAGAAAAATATCGTGCTTGGTATTGATACAAGAACTTTCATAGAATCTATAACTGATGATAAAAAACTACAGGCCGTACTGGTTGGTAATAATATGCTGTATGTGCTTCAATCTGGCAAAACGCCGTTTTATGTGCATGCCATGATATTGAACAGTTACATAGAAAGTTCCTGGAAATGTATTGATGGCGGATCTGATATCGGTAAATTTATTGCCATGAATATTCGTGAACAGGGCGGCGTAATTCATCGAAATACCGAAGTAAAAAAAATTGTAGTGGATGGCGGTAGGGTCAGCCATGTAGAAACTGCTGATGGAAATAGCGTGTATGCCAAACATTTTATCAGCAATATGCACCCAGTGCGTACACTGGACATGACGGAGACTAACCTGATCAAACACGCATATAAATCCCGTATTAAAGGGCTTGAGAATACCATAGGTGGCTTTATCATCAATATTGTATTAAAAAAAGACTCCTTTAAATATATAAAGAACAATTATTATTATCATAAAGAGGGCAAAGTTTGGAGCATGACTGATCATAACGATGAAACCTGGCCGCTTAGCTATTGTATATTTTTTTCAGCCTCTTCAAAATCTCCTGACCATGCCGAAGCCATGACTATCCTTGCTTATATGCGTTACGATGAAGTGAAGCAATGGGACAAGACCTTCAACACGGTGTCGGCAGTAGAAGACCGGGGAGCAGATTATGATGCATTTAAAAAACGTAAGGCAGAGAAGTTACTAGATTGTGTGGAAGAAAAATTTCCTGGCCTGCGGGATTGTATACAAACCTATTACACCGCAACACCGCTTTCGTACCGGGACTATGTGGGTAATGATGATGGCTCCATGTACGGCATTGCAAAAGATTACAGCAATCCGTTAAAAACGTTCATATCGCCCCGTACCAAAATTCCAAACCTGTTTTTAACGGGGCAAAACCTTAATTTACATGGTGTGCTGGGAGCCAGTATGAGCGGCCTGGTTACCTGTATTGCTTTTATGGGAAATGAAAGTATTATTGAAAAGATAAGAAATGCTTAGAAGAAAAAAATTCTGGAGAAGGGTGCTGCGTGTGCTGGCTGTAATTTTTATTTTATTGTTCATTGGTGCAATTTATTTGGTGCAGGTTTCAAAAGTGCCACCACCAAAAATTGCAGACATGAGCAGTCTGCAGTTGCAACGAACCGATCATGGTGATGGATTCTATACATTGAAAAATAACTGGTTCCGTCACAGTAAGAGTGGCTTGTATGAATTATATGTAGAAGGCGACCCTTTTGAGCGTGGCGTTATCAATGGAAAACTTACAGAGGAACTGGTTGTAAGGCAAGAAGATCATTTTGCAGAACAGATCAGTAAAATGGTGCCGGGTACTTTTAAAAGAAATTTTCTTAAATACCTGATTGGTTTTTTCAACCGCAAGCTTGATAAAAATGTAACCGAAGAACTCAAAGAAGAAATTTATGGTGTTTCGGAATCGGCTTCCTCAAAATACCAATACCTCGGCACAAATTACCAACGCATTTTAAATTACCACGCCGCTCACGATATTGGTCATGCTGTGCAAAACCTGGCGCTGGTGGGTTGTACATCATTTGGCACCTGGGGTGCTATGTCGCAAGACAGTACGATGATTATTGGCCGCAATTTTGATTTTTATGTGGGCGATAAATTTGCAGAAGATAAGATCGTGGCTTTTTTTAGTCCAACCAAGGGGCATAAGTTTATGACGGTTACCTGGGGCGGTTTTGTGGGTGCGGTTTCTGGAATGAATGATCAGGGTTTATCGGTAACCATCAATGCTGCGAAAACTGATCTGCCAACGGGCTCAGCTACGCCGGTATCGTTGGTAACAAGGGAGATTCTTCAATACGCAAAGAATATACAAGAAGCTATCGCCATTGCGAAGTCAAGAAAGATGTTTGTATCGGAATCTTTTCTCGTCGCTTCGGCCAATGATAACAAAGCGATTATTATTGAAAAAACGCCCGATGAACTGGATGTATATGATCCGCAAGAAGATTTTATAGTTTGCGCCAATCATTTCCAGAGCAATGGCTTAAGCAGAACAAAAATGAACCTGGAGCAGAAGAATGAAAGCGCATCTTTATACCGCTTTAACAGGTTGAATGATTTACTGGATGCGAATGGAAAAAACACGGTTCAGAAAACGGTAAATATTTTGCGGGATCAAAAAGGATTGAATGGTGCCAATATCGGTATGGGCAACGAAAAAGCGATCAACCAGTTAATTGCCCATCACTCCATTGTTTTTGAACCAAAGAAATTAATTGCCTGGGTTTCTACTTCACCATGGCAACTTGGTGAGTATGTTGCTTACGATCTGAATAAAATATTTGCTTTAAAAGACATGAAGGAGAATAAAGAAATTGCGGACAGCAGCCTTGGCATTGCGGCAGATTCTTTTTTATTAACGCCGGCGTATAAGAACTTTAAAGTCTTCCGCAATATCAAGCAACGGATACTGGATGGCGGCAAAGTAAATACCGACAGCCTGATAAACAGTAATCCTGAATTTTATAATGCGTATCTTTTGGCCGGAGATTATCTGTACAAACAAAAAGAATATAAAAAGGCTTTGCAGAATTATAATCTGGCGTTGACTAAAGTTATAGCAACCAAAAAAGAGGAAGATCATATTAAGGAGCAGATAAAAAAGACAAATCAAAAGCTAACGCCATGATATTTGGAATAGGAACCGACCTGATAGAAGTTGAACGGGTGGCTGATAAGCTGGAAAAAAAATCGGGCTTTAAAGAACTGGTTTTTTCTCCTGATGAAATTATATATTGTGAAGCAAGAGCAAATAAATACGAACATTATGCGGCTCGATTTGCAGCAAAAGAAGCATTTTTAAAAGCGATTGGTACCGGCTGGCGGAACGGAACTGCATTTAACGAAATTGAAATTTATAATGATGAGGAAGGAAAACCGGAGATCAGGTTCAG